>JAUNEM010000238.1 GCA_030525515.1 Eubacteriales bacterium | reverse complement strand
GTCGGCCTTGTCAGCCCTGCATCTCCCGGTTCCATCCTGGCTATGCTGGCAGTTGCACCCAGAGGCGGCCAGATTATGGTCATCATCAGCTTCCTGATCGGCACAGCTGTTTCCTTCCTGATCGCTGCTCCTATCATCAAGATGTCCAACGGCGGCGCAAGCCTCGAGGACGCTCAGTCCCAGATGTCCGATATGAAGGCTGCTTCCAAGGGCCAGGGCGGCGCTTATGCAGCTACCGCTGACGGCGGCGAAATTGACCTCAGAATTCTTGACAAGATCGTCTTTGCATGTGACGCAGGCATGGGCTCCTCTGCAATGGGTGCTGCAGTCCTGCAGAAGAAACTCGAAGCGGCAGGTCTTGGCAACATCAAGGTTAAGCACTTCTCCGTATCCGAAGTTCCCGCAGGCATTAAGTTTGTCGTCTGCCACCAGGATCTGGTTGAGCGCGCAAGAAAGTCTGCTCCATCCGCAAGAATCGTCACCATCAGCAACTTCATGAATGCTCCTCAGTATGATCAGATCGTCCAGGAGATTCTTGATGCCAAGTCCAACAAGAACGTTGCAAACGCTGGAGGCCATGACTTCCACGGCGGCGTCCTGCTCAAGAAGAACATCATCCTCAACTGCAAGCCCGTCGACAAAGAGACTGCGATCCGTAACATCGGTAAAGTCCTCGTAGACAGCGGCTATGTCACAGAGAAATACGTCGATGGCATGGTTGCCAAGGAAGACGTCTTCAACACTGCAATCGGCAACAACCTGGCAATCCCTCACGGTATTGAGAGTGTCATCGGTGAGATCAAGAACTCCGGTCTTGCAATCATGACCTATCCTGAAGGAATCGATTGGGGCGATGGCGAGATCGTCAAACTGGTTATCGCAGTTGCATCCGCTGGTGACGACCACGTCGAGACCCTCGGCAAGATCGCTATGACCTGCGAGTCTGAAGAAGCAGTCGACCGCATCATCCACATGAGCGTCGATGAGATTTATGACCTCTTCAAGGCCTGATCAAATATTTTTCAAATCATTAAAAACTGATACAATCCCGGCCCTCAGGAAAAAATCCTGCGGGCCGGGACAGAATAATTCGAAAAGAATCCGATGCAGTTTGTTATCCGCCCATACCTTTTTGGGGTGTGAACGATGCCCTTCAAAAGTGCTCCGGCTTTCAGAGCAGATAAGAACAGGTAAGAGCAGAAAAGAGAAGAATAGAAACAGAAGAAAATAGAAGAGAACAGATTAAGTGTGTTATACACAGGACAATTTTTACAGTCCATGGTAAGATAGAAAAGAAAAGCTGTCTTTCTGAATCCTGTACTTGCAGACAGATCTGACAGGTAAATCATTCAGAAGGGATGATTGATAAAGGAGAATGTAAAATGAAGGTTAAAGGCGTCAGAATGTATGGTGAAATGGATCTTCGTCTGGAGGAATTTGAGCTTCCCGAGATTAAAGATGATGAGATCCTGGCCAAGATTTACAGCGATAGTCTGTGCATGTCCACCTATAAGCTTGCAAAACAGGGCAAAAAGCACAAGAGATGCCCCCAGAACATCGAGACAAATCCCGTTCTGGTCGGACATGAGTTTGCCGGTACGATCGTAAAGGTCGGCGAGAAGTGGAAAGATCAGTTCAAGCCCGGCCAGCGCTTTGCGCAGCAGCCCGCGCTGAACTACAAAGGGAAAATGGATTCTCCCGGATATTCCTACGAGTACTTCGGCGGCGACTGCACATACTGCATTTTCCCTTCCGAGGCTATGGAAGTAGGTGCTCTGATGCCCTTCGATGGCGACAGCTTCTACAAGGCATCCCTGGGCGAGCCTCTGAGTTGCTCCATCGGTGCGTTCCACGCCCAGTACCACACCAGCCGCAAAAACTACAACCATGAGATGGGCATCAAGCGCGACGGCAACCTGATCATCATGGGCGGCTGCGGCCCCATGGGTCTTGGCGCTGTTGCATACGGTATTGTCTGCGAATATCATCCCAAGCGTATCGTTGTCACAGATGTAGACGACGCCAAGATCGAGCGCGCAAAGGAAGTCATTCCGCCTTCCTATGCTGCGGAGCACGGCATCGAGCTGATCTACGCCAACACTGCCAAGATGGATGACGCAAAGCAGGGCCTGATCGACCTGACCGACGGCCACGGTTACGATGATGTTCTGATCTACGTCCCGATCCCTGCAGTTGCAGAGCTGGGCAACCAGGTCATGGCGTTCGACGGCTGCATGAGCTTCTTCTCCGGCCCCAGCAACAGCGATTTCACTGCCAAGATCAACCTCTATGACTGCCACTACAATTCCACCCATATCATGGGCACCACCGGCGGCACCAATGAGGACCTCATCGAGGCAAACGAGCTGGCCGCAAAGGGAATCATCGATCCCGCGATCATGGTCACACATGTCGGCGGTATCGACAGTATCGCGGAAGCGACCTGCAACCTTCCCAACATCAAGGGCGGCAAGAAGCTTGCCTACACCCAGTTTGAGATGCCCCTCACTGCCATCGAAGATTTCGGCAAGCTCGGCGAGACAGATCCCTTCTTCAAGGAACTGGATGAGTGCTGCAAAGCACACCGCGGCCTCTGGAATCCCCAAGCGGAGCGCCTGATCTTCAAGCACTTCGGCGTGGATGTTGAAGCATTATAAGATTTGATGTAAAAAACGATATCTGTTTGAAAAACAAAAGGCCCCAGGTGAGCAGATTGATCAATGATCGTTCTGATCAATGATCGTTCGCCGGGGGCCTTTTTCCACTCCGGGACTCGTCCGCGAGTCCCGGAGTGGATCCCATGACTGAAGTCACGGCTATTGCGCGATGAGGAATAAAAAGCAGGCGCTGTTCCCGCGGGAACAACGCCTGTCTTTTATCTCAGTATGTCCATCCGGTCCTCAGAATGTGATCAGAGCCGGATGTCTTCTACAATTGGACACAGCCGCTTTATGCAGTGAAGTCCTTAAAGCATCAAGCCTTGCCTGCGCAGCCGAAGACTTCGATTTTGTACTTGACCATGTCAACGATGCCCTGTGCGCCGGGAGCGAGGAGCTTACGAGGGTCATAGCCCTTGCCCTGGATATCCTTGCCTGCCTCGATGTAAGCCCTGGTCTTCTCAGCGAAAGCGAGCTGGCACTCGGTGTTGACGTTGATCTTGGAGACGCCGCGTCTGATGGCATCCTGAACCATAGCATCCGGAATGCCGGAGCCGCCGTGCAGAACCAGAGGCATATCGCCGACTTTAGCCTTGATCGCATCGAGAACGTCGAAGCGGAGTCCCGGCCATCCTTCGGGATATTTGCCGTGGATGTTGCCGATACCTGCTGCCAGCATTGTGATGCCGAGGTCAGCGATGGTCTTGCACTCCTCGGGATCTGCGCACTCGCCCATACCTACAACGCCGTCTTCCTCGCCGCCGATGGAGCCGACCTCAGCTTCGATGGACATGCCCTTTTCATTGCAGATGGCAACGAGTTCTTTGGTCTTTTCAATGTTTTCATCGAAAGGAAGAGAGGAGCCGTCAAACATAATGCTGGAGAATCCAGCCTCGATGCAGGCCTTGCAGCCAGCGTAGGTGCCGTGATCAAGGTGAAGTGCTACCGGAACGGAAGTCTTCTGGAATTCCATGACGTTTTTGACGATGTCAGCAACGTTCTTAAAGCCAGCCATGTACTTGCCGGCACCCTCGGAAACCTGAACGATTACGGGAGCGCGCATCTCCTCTGCAGCCTGCAGAATCGCCTTGGTCCACTCAAGGTTGTTGGTGTTGAACGCACCGATTGCATAGTGTCCGGCATAAGCGGCCTGGATCATTTCTTTTGCAGAAACTAACATTTTGAAATCCTCCTTCATAAAATGAG
>JAUNEM010000237.1 GCA_030525515.1 Eubacteriales bacterium | reverse complement strand
TTACCTGGTCCGGTGCTCTGTCCGGCCGGCGGTCTTCCTGCGTCCGCCCCGTTTGGCGGAGCGCACGGCCCGGGCTTTTTACCTGGTCCGGTGTTCTGTCCGCCCGGCAGTCTTCCTGCGCCCGCCCCGTTTGGCGGAGCGCTCGGCCCGGCGCACGGCATCATGCATATTTTCCGGCTTTTTTTCCGACTTATCCTCAGGCCCGGAGTCTCCGTCGCCGTCATCGGAAGAGGACGAATTCTCGACCTCCAGAAGGTGTTTTTTGAGTTCGACCATGCGGTCCCGGAGCTCCGCGGCGGCCTCGAAATTGAGGTCTGCCGCCGCCTTGCGCATCTGCTTTTCGACGTCGGCGATGAGCCTGGTGAGTTCCCGGGCATCCATTGATTCGGGGTCCTTCTCAAAGCGGACCTCCTCTCTGGAGATCTCTTTGGAGATGGAAATGAGGTCGCGGACAGCCTTGCGGATGGTCTGGGGCGTGATGCCGTGTTCCTCGTTGTATTTCTGCTGGATCGCGCGGCGTCTCTCTGTCTCCCCGATGGCGCGGCGCATGGAGTCCGTCATGTTGTCCGCGTACATGATGACGTGGCCGTCGGCGTTTCTCGCGGCGCGGCCGATCGTCTGGACCAGGGATGTCTCGGAACGCAAAAAGCCCTCCTTGTCGGCGTCGATGATGGCGACAAGGGCGATCTCGGGTATGTCGAGACCCTCCCTCAGGAGGTTGATTCCGACCAGCACGTCAAAGACATCCAGACGCATGTCCCGGATGATCTGGGACCGCTCCAGGGTATCTATATCGGAGTGGAGGTATTTGACCCGGATCCCGGCGCCGGCCAGGTAGTCGGTCAGGTCCTCCGCCATTTTCTTGGTCAGGGTGGTGACCAGCACCTTGTTGTTCCTGTCGGTCTCTTTGCGGATCTCGCCGATCAGGTCGTCGATCTGGCCCTCCACGGGGCGGACGTCAATTTCCGGATCGAGGAGGCCTGTGGGACGGATGACCTGCTCGGTGCGCAGGAGCTCGTGCTCTTCCTCATAGGAGCCGGGGGTGGCGGAGACAAACAGCATCTGGTCGATATGTGACTCAAATTCCGTGAACTCCAGCGGCCTGTTGTCCAGGGCGGAGGGCAGGCGGAAGCCATAGCGCACCAGGGTCTCCTTGCGGGAGCGGTCCCCGCGGTACATGGCCCCGATCTGGGGGATTGTCATATGGGACTCATCAATAATGATCAGATAGTCCCTGTCAAAGAAGTCCATGAGGGTCATGGGCGGTTCGCCCGCCTTCATGAAATTCAGGTGGCGGGAATAGTTTTCAATGCCGGAGCAGAAGCCGGTCTCGCGCATCATCTCGACGTCAAAATTGGTGCGTTCGGCAATGCGCTGGGCCTCCAGAAGCATGTCCTCTCCCTTGAAATATTTTACGCGCTCCCGCAGCTCCTCTTCGATGTTGTCGCAGGCCGCATTGATCTTTTCCTGGGGGACGACATAGTGGGAGGCGGGGTAGATCATCACGTGCTCCAGCTGTCTGTGGACGCGGCCCGTCAGCTGGTCCACTTCGCAGATGCGGTCGATCTCGTCGCCGAACCACTCCACGCGGAGGATGAATTCGCTTCCCTGGGCGGGGAAGATCTCCAGCGTGTCGCCGCGGACGCGGAAATTGCAGCGCTCCAGGGCCATGTCATTGCGGGTGTACTGGATGGACACCAGTTCATGCAGGACCTCGTCCCGGTCCTTTTCCATGCCCGGCCGGAGGGAGATGGACATGCCCTTGAATTCGTCGGGGCTGCCCAGACCGTAAATACAGGACACCGAGGCGACAACAATGACGTCCCGGCGCTCCGCCAGCGAGGCGGTGGCGGACAGGCGCAGCTTGTCGATCTCGTCATTGATCATGGAGTCCTTGGCGATATAAGTGTCGCTCTGGGGGATGTAGGCCTCGGGCTGGTAGTAATCGTAATAGCTGACAAAATACTCCACCGCGTTCTCCGGAAAAAATTCCTTCATCTCGCCGTAGAGCTGGCCCGCCAGAGTCTTGTTGTGGGAAATGATCAGGGTGGGCTTGTTGAGGGCCTGAATGACGTTGGCCATGGTGAAGGTCTTGCCGGATCCCGTCACCCCCAGCAGGGTCTCAAACTGATTTCCCTCTTTAAATCCTTTGACCAGATCTTCAATCGCTTTGGGCTGGTCGCCGGTCGGCGCATATTCTGAATGCAGTACAAAGTGATCCATCTCTACTCCTTATCGGGCGGCAGCCGCCCGGCTGTGCTGAAAGCGGGGCAAGGCACCCGGTCTTTTTTTCTCACAGGGCGGCAGCCGCCCGGAACAATCCTCAGTCCGGAAGGCGGCAGCCGCCGCTTTTCTCGAACATATGTTGTGTCTGGCCTTTCAGTATATCACATCTGTCAGGGCATGAAAAGCGGGATTCCATCCGAAATGGAATCCCGCTTCCTCAGCAGCAATACTATATTTCAAGGAAATACTATTTTCACGGAATTATCTGTCCGCGGAAATAGTTTGTGCAGAAATCCTTTTCTGCTTCATCGCCGGATTGCTTTCAAATGCAGCAGCACCTGTCAGGCCCGGATCAGTCGAACTTGAGGCCCTTGAGCAGCTCGCCCAGATTTGTGGTCGCGTTTTCCTTGGTGGTGTAGAGAGAGATGTCCGCGCTCTCTTCCTTCTCCTGCACAGGAGCGTCTTCGAGGGCCTTCATGCTCAGGCTGATCTTGCCGTCCGCAACCTTGGTGATCTTGACTTTGACCTTTTCTCCCTCTTTGACTACTTCCGCGGGGTTCTCCACGCGCTTGATGCTCATCTGGGACACGTGCACCAGACCGCTGATTCCATCGCCCAGGTCCACAAAGGCGCCGTAGGGCTTGATCGTCTCGACAGTGCCCTCCAGGACAGTGCCGACCTGCATGGAATCGATCCTGCGCCTGCGCTCTTCTCTGCGGCGGTCGCGCATGACTTCCTTGCCGGACAGAACAAGGCGCTTCTTTTCGGGATCGCAGGTGATGATCCTGACGTCGACGTCCTTGTCGATCCAGTCCGCTGTATTTTCCACATATGTGTCGCTGAGCTGGGACGCGGGGATAAAGGCGCGGATGCCTTCGAGATAAGTCACAACACCGGCCTTGACGGTCTCAAGGATCTGCACAGTGACGACTTCCTTCTTGTCCATCATCTCTTTGAGCTTATCCCAGGCCAGAACGTCGATGGCGGCCTTGCGGGACAGAGCGATGTTTCCGTCTCCGTTGTCCATCTTGATGATTTTCGCCTTCACTTCATCGCCTTCATGCACGTCCTGCATCATGCTGAAGGTGGGATCATTGCTCATATCCTGAGCGCGGATGAATCCCTGCGTATAAGACTTCAGGTCCACTGCAGCCCCTTCTTCATTGACGCCGATGACGGTGCCTTCCACGATATCCCCGACATGGAGCTCACGTAAAGAGGCATCCAGTTCTTCCTTGAAATCATTCATTGTTTCCATAAATTTCCCCTTTCATAACGGTTCCCGGCCGGATTGCGGCGTTCGCCGGTCATCTGCATTCAGCGGGAACCAAAAAACCCGGATTCCCCATGCAGAATCCCTGAATCCTGCATGGCGGAATCAAAATGACCGTTATTACGGAATCTGGATATAGCCGTAAGTGGGAGCTCCTTCAAGCCATACGGATACTCTGTGCCATCCGTTGCCTTCCTTTGCGGCCTCTTCGATCGCTACGCTCCAGCCTGCGGCGCCGGAAATGTCCATGATCACATCAGAAGCCGTGGAGGGCTCTGCGTACATCTTCATATCCTGGACGATCGAGTAGATGTCGCCGGGGTTCATCACTGTAGTGGACTTGATCTTGTCCACTGCCCCAGCGACAGCAGACTCGAGACCGTCAGCTGCAGCGGCTTCCTGACCCTCA
>JAUNEM010000236.1 GCA_030525515.1 Eubacteriales bacterium | reverse complement strand
TTTCCCGCATTACTTCATTCAGCCTATGCAGGAAATTCATATCCCCATGTAGAAAATGAACTGTCCGATGCCTTGCGTATTTATGAAGATGAAGACACTTCGGATCAGGCGAAGAGCGGGTGTTATGATCTGTGTTCTGACGATATGTGGTCAGTGACCGTCTATATCATTCGTACTGACTTGTGAGGATCACTCCAGATAGACAAATCTCTGTTCATGTCTGAAAAACAGGCACGGGAAGAGATTTGTCCGTTTTCCGCCCCTGCGTTTTTCGGTATTTTCAGAAGGAAGACACGAAGGCAAGCCGAACAGACAGAAAGGGGATGGTCATATGCAGAATACAACACCTATGCGAATTGCAAAGACGGGGTATATTATCCTGTCAGCAGTGCTGTGCATTATAGGGATCAGTTTTATTGCGTATCCTGAAACGGCATCGGTGCTGATCGGCACGGTAATAGGGATTACTTTCTGTGCTTTTGGTGTAATCAAAATTATAGGGTACCTGTCCAGGGACCTGTTCCGGCTGGCTTTCCAGTACGACCTGGCATTTGGAATCCTGGTGCTGACACTGGGCGTCATTTCAATGGTGCATCCGGTAAACACCTGGAGCTATACGTGCATTGCGTTTGGCATCTGTGTTTTGGCAGACAGCCTTTTCAAAGTCCAGATTTCCCTGGATGCCCGTGTCTTCGGCATTCGTTCCTGGTGGATGATTCTGGTTCTGGCTGCTGTTGCAGGAACTTTCGGGGTATTGCTTGTATTCAGGCCTTCTACGTCATCAAACATGATGGCAATCCTGATCGGGGTATCCTTGCTGGCTGACGGTATCATGAATCTTGCTACAGTTCTGTCGTCTGTTAAGATTATCAGCCACCAGGTCAGTGATAGAGCGATCGACGCGGATTACTATGAGGAATGACAGGCAGGAGGCTGCCCGCCAGAAAGGAGATGCGACATGTTCGAAAAAGTAAATCCCGCCCATCCGGACAAGGTGGCTGACCGGATTGCCGGTGCTCTTGTGGATCTGGCATACAGGAAAGCGGAAGATCCCAGGATAGCAGTGGAAGTCCTGATCGGACATGGGGAATGCCACATCATAGTGGAGACCTCTGTCCACCTGGAGTACGGGGAAGTGCAGGCAGTTGTGGATCGGATAGCAGGCGCCATTCCGGCATACTACAGGGAAGTGCCCCAGGATGAACACCTTGCCAGGAACCAGGAACATGGTCTCCGCTGCGGAGATAATGGGATCTTCAGGGGGACACCCGTCACAGAAGAACAGAAACGGCTGACCAATATTGCACAGGAGCTTTATCAGCAGTATGAAAGTGATGGAAAGTATATTCTTTCCGGGAAACGACTGATCCTGTGCCAGAGCAATGCGGACAGCGACCGGATCAGAAATATGTATCCTGGCGCTGAAGTGAACCCCCTCGGGGAATGGACAGGCGGGACAGGTGTGGATTCCGGCGCTGCCAACCGGAAACTCGGCAGTGACATGGGGGATTCGGTCACGGGCGGAGGGCTGCACGGTAAGGACTTGTCCAAAGCGGATGTCAGCGTAAACATTTACGCATGGCTACAGGCCCAGGTACAGGGACAGCCGGTGGAATACACCTGCGCGATCGGGGACAGCATGATTGCCGGGATCCCGTATGAAGGCATTGTGGATACAGCGCACAGGTACATAAAAGAAATTGGCGGGTTTGAAAAGTTTGCGGAGTGGGGCCTGATCAGGTAGGAGCGGGACTTTTCCAGCGGCCTTTTGGATGCGCAGGAGTATGGGACATGGAAAATGAGGAAAAAGCCAGATCTGCAGGAGTTCAGGAAAGATGTTGGGAAAGGAGTTGGCTATGACAGGAAAAATCGCTCATGTAGCGGAGAGGAAAGGGTTTGAACTGGCACTTAACGGCGTCATGAAGAGGGCACAGGGTAATAGGAACGAAGGTTATGTTGAGGTAATTAACGCAATTGAGAAGGTCCTGGGGGACGGCTGGCCGCCTCAGGCTTATGAGAACCTCAGGACTGCTTTTGGCAGCGACGGGAAATGGTCACAGTATTTTGACAGACTGCTGGAACGGGCGGATCTGCAGTACCTGAAGGGGCTGGTTATGGCCTTTGGCTTTGAGGGGGGCTTTACCGGCTTCCGGCAGACCCGCAGAAACGCAGAAAAGTATGGATGCGGGATCCCGTGGATCATCCTCTTTGATCCGACAAGCGCGTGCAACCTCCACTGCACGGGATGCTGGGCATCCGAGTATTCCAGGACGCTGAACCTGTCCTTTGAAGATATGGACCGCCTTGTCACAGAGGGAAAGGAACTCGGGATCCATGCCTATGTCATGACCGGCGGGGAACCCTTGGTTCGGAAGAAAGATATCGTCAGGCTTGCGGAGAAGCACAGCGACTGCGGCTTTATGCTATTTACAAATGGTACGCTTGTAGACCAGACTTTTTGTGATGACATGAAGAGATGCAGAAACATTGTACTTTCCATGAGCATTGAAGGAAACAGGGATGCAACGGATTTGAGGCGTGGGGACGGCACGTTCGACAAAGTGATGGCGGCTATGGATCTGCTTCGGGAAAACGGGTTGGTATACGGGACCTCGATCTGTTACACAAGAGCCAACTGCGAAGCGGTCACATCGGATGAGTTCCTGGACTTCCTTATCGATAAAGGAGTTTCTTTCAGCTGGTATTTCCACTTTATGCCTATCGGGATGGATACGGGCATGGAACTTGTACCTACTGTAGAGCAGCGGGAATACATGTACCACAGGATCCGTGAAATCAGGGGATTTGAAGGCGGAAAGCCGATTTTCTGCATGGATTTCCAGAACGACGGTGAATTTGTCAGCGGATGCATAGCCGGAGGCAAGTATTACTGCCATATCAATCCGAACGGGGATGTGGAACCCTGTGTCTTCATACATTATTCCAGCGCGAACATCCATGATAAGCCTCTGCTGGAATGCCTGCAGCAGCCGTTGTTTAAAGCTTACCAGGAGGGACAACCTTTCAATGAAAACCTCCTTCAGCCCTGCCCCATGCTGGAAAACCCGGAGAAGCTAAAGGAAATGGTGATCCGGACAGGGGCGAAGAGCACGGATATGATGGAGCCGGAAAGCTGTGACCACCTTTGCACCAAATGCAGCCATTATGCGGAGGAATGGGGTGAAAGAGCGGAAAAACTCTGGAGAGCCAGCCATCCGGGCATATAGATTCCTTCCTGAAAGCACGGACATGAATAGAAGACAAAGATCTTTATTATAGGATCAAGGCACATGGGTAGAAATGATATAGTGCTTAAAAAAAGCATTAAATATGCCACAAGGATGGTGATTCCTGTATGTTTGGCAGGAGTTCTGTATCTTCTTTTCGTCTGGTACGAAGAAAGCGGGTTAGGTGAGAGCCTGGACTTTGAAAACTCGCTTTTATAAACTGGAGGAAGGCAGAGCAGAATTCAACTGGATAAAGAAACCGCAATGAAATAATGCGATGGGCTCTGGCCGGGAAAGGAAATGCAGCCTATGAATATGAACATTGCTGATATATCCAATGAATTGGTATACCGAACATATCTGATCAATAAAGACAGAATATGGGAAAAGCTTTCTGATCTCAGCATCATAGAATATGTCGCCCTTCACCGGATTTCGGAGGTTGGGCAGAAAGAAGACCGCACATATTTTAAGGATCTTTCCGACAGCATGAAAATCACTGAACGGCAGGTTTCGAAACTTACCGGTGAATTGAGAGACCGTGGACTGATCCTATGGTCCTATGAAGGTGATGGCAGCAGGGGAACCTATATTACAATAACGGATGCAGGCCAAATGCTGCTGGAGAAGAACGAAAAACTGTTAAGAGATTATTTTGTGCGGTTGACATCCTCCCATGGTTAAAACCGTGGGATTCCAATAGCAGGAAAAAAGTATT
>JAUNEM010000235.1:3568-3967 GCA_030525515.1 Eubacteriales bacterium | reverse complement strand
TCATGTATTTATTCGCTGCTTCGCGGCAAAAACATCCGGAGTGAAAAATAATGCATCGGCATTATTTTTCACTCTTTCCGACATGCCGCTCGCCAGAGCGGCCCCGAGGAGAAATACGCGGAGGCGTTTTCTCCGATGGGATCAGCTGAGCTTTGGGCCGTCTCGCGGCACAAAGCTCTGGAGTGAAAAATCTTGTATCGACAAGATTTTTCACTCTTCCAATCCTATTTCTGTCACTTTATTTTGTCAAGAAGCCGCCGTGCCGGCCGGTCCTGAGGCTGGATTTGAGTTACTTTCCACTTCCTATCGAGGGCATGGAAAGTAACTTGCGAAAAACCCATTCCAAATCGCTTCGCGATGGGATTTTCGCCCTTGTACTCAGGTTTTTCGCGAATAAGC
>JAUNEM010000235.1:0-3558 GCA_030525515.1 Eubacteriales bacterium | reverse complement strand
CCTTTCAGGCGGGTCTGAACGGATTTGATTCTTCGATCAATATGAGCTATACTCGAACTGTATATATATATTTTTTCGAGATAAGGTAATCTTGAGGACACCAAAGGAGAGAACACATGAACGATCTGAACAGCGGGTTGGGAAAGCAGGGCTCGGACTACGGAAAAAATGACCCCCGCCCCAAGAGGACGGTGGAATATTCTCAGACAGAATGTACACATGTTGTACTGTATGACAGCATTAACGATTCAAACCGCCTGTTCGGAGGCCGCCTTGTTTCCTGGATCGATGTCTGCGCCGGCGCCTGCGCCATGCGCCACACCGGTCTGCGCATGACCACGGCTTCCATCGATAACCTGACCTTCAAAAGAGGCGCCTACCTGGGCGACATTGTCGTTCTGATCGCGAGAATGACCTATGTCGGCAGGACCTCCTGTGAAGTCCGCGTGGACTCCTATGTGGAGGATCAGGAGGGATTCCGCAGAGAAATGAACCGCGCCTTCCTCACCTATGTCGCCATCGCAAAAGACGGTTCGACGGTCCCCATCCCCTACGGGCTCGATGTGCAGACCGAGGCTGAGAAAGCCCGCTGGGACGGAGCTCTTCTCCGCAGGGAATACAGGCTTTCGCGCAAAGATGTCGGTTTCTGAGTCATCCGCTCAGGAAGGCAGGCTCCCTTTCCAATCTTCAGTGCCGAAATCCGGAACCGCAGATTTCTTCCCGGCAGAGAGAAAATGAATGAGGCCGATGAAAAGATCAGGGAACAGGCGGAATTCGAGTCCATTGGCGACTGTATCGGCCAGGCCTGAGAAAGGATGAGGCCGCCGGAGCTGTCCGGGGAGAAGTAAAGCAGCCGGTGCAGACCAGTCGCTTCAGGAATCATGGAGCTGGTTTTTACACGGCAGAGAAAGATTTGAGAATAAATATTTTAAAAAGATCCGGCAGCGGATCTTTTTTTATACATTTTTTGATAGCATCCTGTATAGAAGGCCAAAAAACTATTGCAAAGAGGGAGTGTAAACATATAATATCTTATTTAGTTTTTTATTCTTCATCGCGCAAGACTCGCGAGCGGGTCTTGAATTTTTAAGGCTTCACCCGTAACTTCATAGCAGCCGCGGGATACGCGCGCAGAAAAGGAAACCCGATTCATTGTGGGTACAATTCCTCGATAAAGAATAAACGCTCCAATGCACCGGAGTTGTGTCGGATGCGGCACGTGTTGTCTGTGAGTCCTTTCACTCTGGCAGCTGCCATATTCACATAAAAAAAGTTATTCTCATGGAAAAGGGGGAAAAGAAATTGCTTGTTCCGATATTATTGTTCACGCTGGGATTTGTAATGTTGATCAAAGGCGGCGACTGGTTCGTGGACGGGTCTGTCGGAATCGCGCACAGGTTCAACCTGCCTGAGCTGCTGATCGGAGCAACTGTTGTCTCCGTCGGCACGACCCTGCCGGAAGTCATGGTCTCCTGTCAGGCGGCTCTGCAGGGCAACTCCGGAATTTCCTATGGAAACGCCATCGGCTCCATCATCTGCAATGTCAGCCTGATCGCTGCCATCACCATTGCTGTGAAGCCGGGTCCCGTCAACACCAAAAGTCTGCGGATCCCGGCCGGTTTCTTCACAATCGCGGCTGCCCTGTATCTCGCCATCGCCCTGACGACCGGCAGGTTTGAGAGATGGCAGGGTTTTGCCTTCCTGGCTGTCTTTCTGACCTACATGACTGTCAGCACCCTTCATATGAAAAATCACCCTGAAGAGGCCGCCCCTGCAGAGAATGAGAAGGAAACGTCCAATGACAGTCCCCTTGTCAAGGACATTCTGCTCCTGGTGGTCGGGGCGGCAGTCATCGCGGTCGGTGCCAACCTCCTGGTCAACAACGGAACGCTCATCGCGCAGTGGCTTGGGGTTCCGGACAGCGTTATCGGTCTGACCATGATCGCTCTGGGCACATCCCTGCCTGAGCTGATCACTGCCATCACCTCCCTGATGAAGGGACACGGCGCTCTCAGCCTGGGCAACATCATCGGTGCCAACCTGTTCAACATCGTCCTTGTGTCAGGCGCCGCAATTGCCCTCTCTCCTTTCAGTATTCCGTCTGAAAAAACGATTGCCGGAATCAACTCCTCCTTTGTCGTGGATCTGCCTGTCATGGTCCTCGTCATGGTCATACTGTGCGTTCCGACATTCATCAAGGGCAGGCTTTCGAGATGGCAGGGCATCCTGCTGCTGTGCATCTACGCGGCATTTACCGCCTATCAGTTCCTGTTCTGAAATTCAAGACTCGCTCGCGAGTCTTGCGCGCGTATCCTAAGACTGAAGTCAGGGGTATTGCGCGATGAAGAATATAACTCCTGAAGATATGGAAAAAAACTCCTGATGATACGGGAATGGTCAGACACTGACCTCTGCCCCCTATCATCAGGAGTTTTTTTTTATATTTGTCCTGCCGGGTTTTCCTGTCTGTCCCGTCAGGTTTTTTTGTCTGTCCTTCCAGGTTTTTCTGTCTGTCCCGTCAGCTCTTCAGTTTTTCCCTGTCCAGCTTGTCAAAAGATGCCGCCTCCAGGACAAGCTCCAGATGTGTAAGTCCTGCTTTGAATCCTGTCACGATAAAGTCGATAGCGATTGCAAGGATGCTTGCTATGGCCATTCCCTCCATCGGAATATTTCCCTGTTCCATGAGCATGCCGAGGCACACAAGCAGTCCTCCTGAGACAGGCGGTGAAGTAACGCTGAAAATACAGCACATGATACACATGATACACATAATGATCAACCATGAAACGCCGGTCGGGGTATGGTAGACCTCCGCGAGGTAGAAGATCGTCACAACATAAAATAAACCTGCCTGGGAGACCACAAAAAGGAGGGCAAAAGGGCTGGCAAACTGATTGAAGTCCGGAGCAATCCCAAGGTTCTTTTCATTCACATCCATGACCTGACTGAAGATCGCCGAGGACGACGCTGTCGCGAATCCCATTCCCATGTTCCTGAGAACCTTCTTGATGACAGTTGTCATCGGAACACCAACCCTGATCCGGACGATGACTGCTTTTAAAAGAAAAATCACCAGGTTGACCAGAAATGCCAGCACTATCGGCCTCCAGAGCCGTATAAACAAGCCTGCTCCATTTTTCCACATAAATACAGTGAGGGAGGTGTAAATATAGAGCGGAAGCAGCTTACACACCGCACCGATCACCTCCATGAACAGATCCATACCTTCCTGAACCAGCTTACGCAGTGTTTCTGTTTTTCTCTCCAGCACCAGCAGTCCTGCACCCGTCATCAGGGATATGAAAACAATCTGCAGCATATTTTTGTCGATAAAAGGTGTCACAGGGTTTGACGGTACGATGGAAAACATAAGCTCAACGATTTCATTCACACTTGACTTGCCGCCGGCCATGTTCCCTGTTTCCAATCTGAAAAAGGGAAGCAATAAAAGAAAGCCGAGCGGGACTTCCAGAAAATTAAGGCCCAGCACCCTTTCAACATTTATGCATTTTCAGCATTTCTGCCGTCCTGCTATGATCTTTCTTCCGTCCTGTAATA
>JAUNEM010000234.1:3493-3969 GCA_030525515.1 Eubacteriales bacterium | reverse complement strand
GAAGAAGACGACGAGGATTTCTTCGAAGAAGATGAGGATCTGTCCGGTGTGAATTCTCTGAAAAAGCTGAAAAAGAGATCGGGCATCGGGACCGAGAGCATGGACAGCGGATACATTCTGCCTGACAGTGACAAGAGGACCTATACCAGGGAAGAACTGAGCAGCCTGGATGACTATTCCATCCAGATGGCGATCAATGAGCTGTACGCCCGCCGCGGAAGAAAATTCTCCACACCGGAAATTCAGGAGTATTTTAATGGAAAGTCCTGGTACAAAGGGACGATCAGCCCCGAGAAATTCGATGAGACAGAAGATTCTGTTTTTAACGAGTATGAGATCAAAAACAGGGAGCTGCTGGCGGATATCCGCGATGAGAGAATGACGGAATCCGACACTTCGGATTCGGAGTGACCGGATCCTGAAGCCGGTATAAAAAAGGATTCGGAATCAGTGCGTTTCAAACCGGTATAAAAAAG
>JAUNEM010000234.1:0-3483 GCA_030525515.1 Eubacteriales bacterium | reverse complement strand
AAGGATTCGGAATCAGCGTATTCCAACCCCGGTCTTAAAGAATCTTAAAGAAAAGGAAGCTGAATGGAAGAAAAAAACAGAGACAGAGTTGAAAATGAAAGAATCGATGGGGCAGCTGAAGGCAGCGCTGAGAAGAGTTCGGGACCGGAGAGTCCTGTGCCTGCAGATTCTGTACCCGCAAAGCCCTCCGGTTCGGGGAGACTTTTTCTGAAGGTTCTGCTGGCGGCGGCTGTGCTGATCCTTGCGGGCTGCGCTTACGGGTGGTATTACTGGAATCTGCCTGAGCAGCAGCTGACACGCGTTTTGAAGTCGGCGGACGAGCTTCTGGCGGCAAAAGATTATGAGGGCGCCTCTTCCGGTTTCATGCAGGCTATGGAGATCGATGGCAACGACTTACGGGCGATTGAGGGCTATCTCACCGCCCGTATGGAAGCGGCTGCAGAAGCCGAGGAAAAAGCGGGCAGGGATATTCCGGCCCGCGCCCGGGTCTGCGCTCTCCTGGAGGAGATCATTGCCTTCTGCGACGAAAGAGCGGAGGGGACAGATGATGCAGCCGGTACTGACCATACGGCGTCTGCAGGTTCTTCGCAGGAGGCTGCTTCGGCACAGAGCACAGTCAGCACAGAGGACACGGGGACCGCGACTGCCGTCCGCGCCTCCGCCGAGGACACAGGTACTGTGACCGCCATCCGCTCCTCCGCCGCGGACAAACTGGAACGTCTGCGCAAAGAGATCGCGGAAGATTATGAATCGGTGAAATGCCGGACTGAGAAAGACGACCGCTCCGGACATGTGATCCTGACAGACGGGACTGAAATTCCCTTTACCTGGTATTATGACCTTGTCCAGATCGATGACGAATATTACCCTCTTGCGGATCAGATCAATGCCTCGCTGCAGAGCGGGAAGGAGGCCTTCTTCGCCGGCGGGCAGACCGATCCCTCCGCAGGCATCAGCGGCAGCGGACCCGTGGAGGAGGGGGAGTATATCGACTATGTGGGGGAAGCCGGGATTTATTCCGGAGACGGGCTGCTCAGCATCCGTATGGCGGAGATCAGGTCGTCGGGAAAAGCACGTGCGGGATTTTTCCGCGGAAAAACATTCCGCCTTTCGGACGGAAAAGAACTGACCCTGGCCGATGTGACCGACAGGACGGACTCCGGATTAAAACATCTGGCAAAAAAGAAAATCCGCGAGTGGTTTGAACAGGAAGGATATACATCTGTCCCCTTGTCGGAAGTGGAGGACTATGTCGATGATACGGATCCCCGGAACCTGAAGTTTTATGTCGCAGAGGACGGAACAGCATTTCTGGTGATTGACCAGGAGGCCCCCTTCTTTGCTGCGGCGGGAGAGATTCTTGAGATTCCGCTGAACTGAAAATAAACAGCCGGAGCGCTAAAAATGATGGCGCTCCGGCTGTTTATTCTTCATCACGCAATACCCGTGACTTCAGGCGTGATCCCATGCTTCGCATGGGCGCAAGTCTCGCGAGCGAGTCTTGAATTCAGGAGGAAAGACAGCGGACCGGAAAGTCCGGAACTAAATCCTGAGTCATTTAATCCGCTGCCGTTGCTTTTTTACTGTATTCCGTGTAAATGTCCTGTAAAATTTCCAGGGATTCGGCAGGCGGGATACAGATGTCTTCCGGAATATTGTGTAAGAAGTCATTGAGCAGGGAGAGGAGTCCGGGATCCCTGAGCATAAGAACTCTTCTGACGCCAGGAATGTTTTGAAGCAGGATGATGGCCAGACTCTCATCCAGCCAGAGCTGGTTGCCTGAAGATGTGCTGCCGAATGGTTCCCTGATGATGTGGAGTGCAGCAGGGCAGCTTCGGATCATTTCTATATATTTTTTCAAGAGGAGAAGACGATCGGAGGGCTCAATCGGAGAGCGCAGCTCTGTCGGTCCCCCCGGCAGAATTCCGGTCTTCATGAAATCAATGATTCCTTTGTGGGAGATGATGATCGTTGCCTGGGCAGTTTTGAAATGCTGTCTGTCTTTTTCGTTGATTTCAAGAGCTGCTTTGAGGAGAAAGCTCCGATTGGGAAGATCTTTTTTGACATATTTCTCAAGCAAATATTCATCGACCATATAGCTCATGCAGAAACCCATATGGAATGTCACAAAACTGTTGCCGTTCCTCCTCTGACTGCCGCAGTACAGCATATCGCGGATGTCACGGATTTCCATTGTGACAGGAATGCAGCCTCCCAGGATATCCGTGTAAGTATTCCGAAAAAACTCGACTATTTCAGGTTGTCTGTGAAGAATGCCGAATTCGAGGTTTTCTGATACCTGAAGCACGCAGTTTCTGGTAATAACGGCATAGAGCATGAAGGCGAAACAAGTATTGCCGGTGGAGAGGTTGGCGTAGAAGTAACGAAGATCATAGTGGGGAACATTCATGAGCGCGGGGAGCAGGGTGCACAGAAGATTCAGGTTGTTGATGTCGCTTTTCATGAGTTCTTTTTTTTCGTCCGCGGCAACAATGTGCTGTATTTGGATGGGGTTGTCCTGACCGGGGGGGTTCTGTTCGCACAGGGTCCTGATCAGATCAATAACCATTTCGTCCGGCTTCATGCGGATCAGGACAGACGGTGAAGAGTGCTTTCTTTCCTCCAGAAATATGGAGGCAATTGCGCCCAGTATGCTGCTCTTTCCGGAAAGCACTTCTATGTCCTTCATTTCGCCGAATAGTGAATCGGGAAGACTTAAATAGGACGGGGGAGACAGAACGGGATTGTCGGCAAAACATTTTTTCAGAAAGGCCATCGCGGCTTTTCTGCGGCAATATTTTTCTTCTCCCATCTGGACAATGCGATAGTTCTCCATGAGAAGTGAGGATTCTTCAGGAGTCAGCTTCAGATAGAGGGAAATGAGCTCCACCAGAGACTCTGAAGAAGGCTTTCTTGTTCCATGAATGATTTTGTACATGGAAGAGCGGTCGATTTTGCAGAACGCGGCCATCTGGGTAATATTGATTTCCTTTCGGAGCACTATAGAACTGAGATGTATGGAAAAAACGTTCATCTTATCCTCCCCAACTATTTCGAGCTGTGTGACCGGCTGTCGGAAACAGCCTGTTCATGGACAAAGGCAGATACGGCAATTACAGGATAACGTATATGCAGAAAATGAAGTTTATACAAAAAATTTAGCAAATTACCACAGTGCTACACTAAAGTGTACACGTGTGAACCTTATTATACCAAATGATTTGTGCGTATGGGAAATATTTTTTGAAAAAACAGCACGAAGATGAAAATTACATTAAAATTCATCATGGATTTCCTAAAAAGCAGTTTCAGATCCTGAAGAACCCGGGACCGGAGCATGGCATGATCTGGTTTGGAAGGGGGCGGCATCCCGGGGCCGCCGGGGAGAAACGTAACACCGCTTCCATGAAAACGGCGGAAAGACAGCTGAAAAACAGGAATAGACAGACAAATCAGGAAAAAAGAATTGATAGATAAAAAAGA
>JAUNEM010000233.1 GCA_030525515.1 Eubacteriales bacterium | reverse complement strand
CGCAAGGGCTTCGGCGGCGGCGACGGCTATGCTTCCGGTTTCCTGTATGGCCTCTTCCACAACTGGGAGATCATCGACTGCCTGGAGTTCGGCTCCGCAGAGGCGTCCATGATGGTCCGCGCAAACAACTGCTCCGATTCCCTTCCTACACCCGAGGAAGTTCACGCTTTCATCAAGGAAGAGAAGGAAATGTACGGCGATATGATCGCACGCGTGTAATCTCAGACGCACAATGAAATATCGGAGTAATCTGCATCACTGATTTCAATCATTCCTCTGCATACTCTGCATAAAATCTGCACAAAAAAGAAGCAGCAGGCTTCGGACACGATGTGTCCGGGTCTGCTGCTTTCTTTGTTTTCAGGGGACTGCGTCATCAGAGCGTGCTCTGTATACGTACATAAGGTATACGTACATAAGACATACGTACATTATTGAAGGAATGCACAATACACGGTTGAGATTTCAGACAGATAAGCGCATAATGGAATACGTGTTCCGGGGGTGAAAGAAGAGGCTTCTTTTGCGCCGCGGCTGTGACAACGGCTGAAGGACATGAACAAAAAAGAACAGAAGTATCTGAGTCAGTATTTATCAGAGGAGCTATCAACTATGCTGGAAGGAATCAGTAAGGTCAACGGAGCGGTAAACGGTTTTATATGGGGAATTCCCGCGATGATCTGCATCATAGGAGTCGGTCTTTACCTCAGTATAGGGACCGGCTTTATTCAGATCCGCCGTTTTGTTTATGCGATCAGACAGACATTAGGAAAAATTTTTGATCAGAAAGAAGCGGAGAAGGGGGCAATGACTCCTTTTCAGGCAGTATGTACCGCGCTGGCGGGAACAGTCGGAACGGGCAACATTGCAGGCGTTGCAGGGGCCATCGCCATCGGCGGGCCCGGTGCAGTGTTCTGGATGTGGATCTCCGCCCTGCTCGGTATGTGCACCAAATATTCGGAAGTCGTCCTGGCGGTCCATTACCGGGAACGCAACAAGGACGGCGACTGGGTCGGCGGCCCCATGTACTTCATCAAGAACGGCCTGTCCTCAAAGTGGCATTTCCTGGCAGTCCTTTTCTCGGTTTTCGGGGTGGTCGCCGTGTTCGGAACCGGCAACGCGACACAGGTCAATACCATCGTGACGGCGATCGACGCGGTCCTGGTCAATTATCACTTCGCGTCGGAAGGGAGCCTGGGCACTTTGAATCTGATTCTGGGTGTCATCATCGCCGCCTGTGTGGCCATGGTCCTTCTGGGCGGCGTTCAGAGGATCGGAAGCTTTACCGAGAGACTGGTGCCTTTCATGGCGGTCTTTTACATCATTCTGGCGCTGGGGGTTGTTTTCATGCACATCGGAAGTGTTCCGGCTGTGTTTGTTTCTATTTTTGCGGGGGCCTTCAATCCCGCATCCTTTACAGGCGGTGTGGTCGGTTCCATGTTCGTCAGTATGCGGCGGGGGGTGTCCAGGGGCATTTTCTCAAATGAGGCCGGACTTGGAACCGGATCCATCGCTCATGCGACAGCTGATACCGGACACCCGGTGCACCAGGGCCTTTTCGGTATTTTCGAAGTATTTGCGGATACGATTGTGATCTGCACCCTGACAGCACTGGTCATTCTCTGCAGCGGCGTAGATATTGTGTTCGGCCAGGCTGCGGGAGCTGATCTTACGATCTCGGGATTCACTTCTTCCTATGGGATCTGGGTCTCCGTCTTCACTGCGGTTGCCCTGATCTGCTTTGCTTTTTCCACGACGATCGGCTGGGGACTCTACGGTTCCCGCTGCGTCGAGTATCTGTTCGGCACAAAGACCATCCGTCCTTTTCTGGTGATCTACGCCTTTGTTTCGGTCATCGGCGCGACCCTGGATCTCGGCCTTCTGTGGGATATCTCAGACACCTTTAACGGGTTAATGGTTATCCCCAATCTGATCGCTGTTTTCATGCTTTCGGGTACTGTGTTCAGACTCACAAGAAATTACTTTACTGAACTTGATACCGGGAAAGAACCAATGGATCCGTAATATTCATGAAGATTCTATTAAAAAAACTATTCTTTTGTGGTATTATAGTGTTAGTTGCATAAAATAATTAAAAAAAACAATAGTTGCTTGTGCAAAATGCTGGTATAAAGGAACGGGGGAACCTTTTCAAAGCCGGTGATTCCGGCTTTTTTAAAGCAGTTTGCGGATCAGCTTTCCTTTCCTTTATCACGTTCCTGAATATCCTCCTTCAGTTCATCGGGTTCATAGGGAAGTGTTTTGGCCAGAAATCCCATTTCCCACAGGCGGTTCTCGATCATATCGAGAATTTCATTGGAAGGAGCCAGCAGGGTATGATAATGATACCCTTCCGTTGTAGAGGACAGAAGAGAGGACTTACCGCTTTGGATCGATTCGAGGAACTGTGTCACATCCAGCCGGGAGCGGATGTTGAGCTCGCCGCGAAGGACTCCATAGACACGGTGGTTGATAAAGACATCTTTGACCACCGCGCCGCAGTCCACGAAGAGGTTCAGTTCTTCCTCACATTCCTCCCGGGAGTGATGGACTTTGAAGATCCTTTTGCAGAGCTGCTCCCGGGAGAGAACATATCCCTGGGTCGTGGAAGTGATGGCTGTTCCTTCCGCTCTCAGGATCGCAATATCGGTCACAATGACCTGCCTGCTGACACACAGCTTTCCGGCCAGCGCGGAACCTGAGACAGGCTCATTCGATTCGGCGAGAATTTTTTTGAGATTTTCTCTTCTTTCAGCTGCTTTCATGAAGCATCCTTTCTTGACGGACACGAACAGGAAGGATTTCCTGTTCCGATGATCGGAGCGCGGCAGGCGCCGGCAGATTCCTTTTTCTTGCATATAGTCTACTCTAATTTCGGAGGAATGAAAAGGGAGGAGAAAGTCCTGAGGAGATTTGGACTGGACATTAATCTGTACACGTCCTCCCGAAGGATGCAGGCAGAGGCCCGGGATAAATGCGGCAGTCCATGCCGGGCAGCCCGTGATGGAATCCGGAGATCAGAAAGACCGGAAGTGTCCGGGGTTCACACAGATTTCACACCTGAAGTATACTCTGAAAGCGACCTTTCCAGACAAATTGCGTCTTTAAAGGTGAAGCTTTGAAAGCGCCCGGACCGGATCGTTTCCGGGGCAGAGTATTACTTTACGGAGGATGGATATATGAGAAGAAGGTTGTTTTTCAGAAGAGGATTTGTCTGCCTGCTGGCCTGTATTCTGACCCTGGCCCTGGCTGCCGGCTGCGGACCCAAAAAGACAGAAGAAACAGAGAAAAAGGTACAGAAAGAGCAGACTGATCAGACGGATCCTGCCGTAGAAGTGGTTTCGGAGGCGGAGACTGTTGAAAACGCAGTAGATGGCACTACGACAGAGCCGACTCCTCCCCCGACCGGTGAAATGGCAGAGACGAAGACAGACGCCCTCGGAAATCCGCTGAACGATGACGGCATCTATTATGATGAGAATGGCAACCTGGTTACCGAGGAGGAAAATGTCAATGTGGATGAAGACGGGAATCCGATTTCCGATCAGGACATGATTTACTCGGAGGGCGGATCTGACGGCTGGGAGAGCGTTGAATACGGAGATAAAGAAGATTTTGCCGAGGCTGTGAAATCCGGCTATGAGGAAGTGACAGAACTTTCATTTGAACCCGCGAACACATACTATATGCTCTATGCCAACGGAGTCTATGAGATTCAGTATGAGGGCGACAGCGATTTTCTCACCTTCAGCAAAGGACAGACGGAGGAACAGGTGAGCCGGATCACGGTTGCTTTTGATCAGGAGGAGACGGTAAAGGTCAATGATGCCGACGTGAAGATCCGGAGTTTTCAGAATGTAGTCTATCTCGCCCTGTGGAACAAAGGGGGATATGCCTATTCAATCTACAGTGACCAGGGATGTACCCGGGACGAAATGGTCAATATGATCTCATCGGTGAGATAAAGGAATAAAAAGTAATTGTATACTATAACCGGGCAATTATCAGATAAGCAGGC
>JAUNEM010000232.1 GCA_030525515.1 Eubacteriales bacterium | reverse complement strand
AGAAGGCAAAAGACAATGCCCTGAGCGCTCTGTCCACCCGCCTGGCATGGAACCGGGTTTGTGTATACGTGTACAAGGATTACGGCCTGACACAAAACCATTTCACTCAAAAGTCCAAGATCTACGGCTCGGACGAAAGCCTTGTCAAAGACATGGATGAGAACTGTGCCAAGAAACCTTATTCCGGATCAACCTGCATCCGGTGTGAACAGACTGCCTCCAAGAAGGACCGGGGCGGCTGGATGTTCCTGAACGGCTATCTTAAGGAATGGGATGGAAATCCCAAGCCAAACGACGGCAAAAAGGGAGGGGCAGGTCTTGACCTCTCCGGTGCGGACGCCCTGCGTTTTTATGCCAAAGGAAAAAACGGCGGAGAAGTCGTAGAGTTTTTCACCTGCGGCTTCGGTTATGACAAAACGAATAAAAAGACGGCGGATAATCCGGACAGCTGCACGAGAAAATCCACCGGGCAGGTCAAACTGACCAAGGACTGGAAAGAATATGTCATACCGCTCAAGGGAGCGGACCTGAGCTATATCGTCTGCGGTTTCGGTTATGAAGTGGATGGTAAGGCAAACGGCAAAAAGGATACTGTGTTTTACCTGGACGAAATCCGTTTTACGGGAACGATCCGCAGCGCCCAGACAGCACCCGTGCTTCTTCGTTCCAGTGACGCGGATGACAAAAAGCTCAAAAACGCAGCCTTTACCGAAGACAATGCGCTGGCGGCGCTCGCATTTCTGTCAGCGGGAAAAAAGAAGCAGGCAAAGGAAATCCTCGATGCCTTTGTGTACGCCATTCAAAATGACCGGGCTTATGCTTCCGCCGATACAAAGAATGGTCCCAGACGTGCCCGGAATGCCTATGCGGCCGGCTATATCAACGCTTTTCCCGGATGGAACAGCGGAACCCGTCTGCCCGGCTGGTATGATGAAGACACCGGGAAGTGGGTTGAGGACCGGCATCAGGTCGGCAGCAGTGTGGGAAGCAACTCATATGTTGCTCTGGCATTAGTACAATATTACAATATGTACGGAGATGAAACTTATCTCAAAACCGCCTGCTCCCTCATGGACTGGGTCATAAAAAACTGCTTTGACCACGCTCTCGGCTTCACGGAAGGCTTTGACGGCTGGAAGGAAAGCGACACACTTGAAGTCTATCCGCTTACCAACAGACCCACTAAAGACAACCTGATCGTTTACGCCGCCTTTTCGCGGCTGTATGAAGCAACCAGGGATGAGAAGTATCTCGAGAAATCAAAGACCGCCATCCGTTTCATTGAAGGCATGTATAACGAATGGAAGGGACGGTTCATAACGGGAACTCTGGAGGACAGCTACACGCCCGATAAAAGTATCGTCGCTCTTAACGTCCAGTCCCTGACCGCCCTGGCAATGTGGGATTCCTTCGGCCCCTATCTCAAGACGATGAACACAATTGAAAGCATGAAGGTTGAAAAAGGTGGTTATCCTTATAACCGCTATAACAAGAACGGAGGCTGGTGGGCTGAAGGCACCGCTTTCACCGCGCTGATGTACAGAGTGTTTGGTAAAGAGGACAAGTACAAGGAAGCCATGAACGCTCTTGTTAAGATTCAGAAAAATAACGGTCTGTTCCCGGCCGCGACCGTAGATAACTTCTACACAGGCCTGATACAGAACGACGGCTCATCTCTGGAATTTACCAAAGACACACACATTGCCCCTACTGCCTGGTTTATCATGGCTGCGAACGGTTACAATCCTTTTGCCCCTCATAAGAAGTAAAAACCGGATCAGCAGAAGTTGCGGCTTCCGGATAAAACCGGATATAGTCCAGAAGAACCCAAGGATATAATCCGGATGAGACCCGGATAAAATCCATATGATACCCGTATGAAACCCGGATAAAAACCGGAAGAAACCTCAATAATCTCAAAAACCTCCGGCACCAATGCGGCGCCGGAGGTTTCTTTTTGGAGTATTCAAAGTTCTGTTGGGAAGTATTGACCTGCGTCCTGAAAAAGTGTCCAATGAATGATCCCGAAGCAGGCATTTTAGTACATGCGGACCACATCCTTTACCTTATCAAAGAACTCTCATGGAGTTTGTCCAGATCCTCCGCATCAATGCAGCGGAAGCCGTTTTCCATCAGAAGCTGCGCAGTCACACCTGCTCCATTCACCAGCTTTCCGGTAAATGTTCCGTCATACCGCTGTTTTACCCCGCAGCTGGGACTCCGCGGCTGCAGCACGACCAGATCAGGCTGTTCGCGCCGGGCAATCTCCAGGCACTTCGAAGCGCCGGCGCGGAACTGAAGGTCCATGATCCGCCCGTCTTTTGTAATGACCACCCCGTCTTTGATCTCGGAGGGGACACGGGGTGTAGGAAGCCCGCCCATCTGTTCCGGGCAGACTGTAATCACCTCATTGTCAGCCATCAGCTGCAGAACCTTCCCGTTCCGATTGTTCCCGCCATTATATTTACAGTTTTCACCTGCCAGGCAGGCGCTGACCATGATCTTCATAAATGCAGCCTATCCCCGCACGAAGGGAGCATTGTACTCCGCATTGATTTCCCGGATTTCTTTCAGCCCGTCGATATAGGGCTGGTAAATACTGTCGATCCGCCCGCCGCCGCGATTGTCACAGCCGGAACAAAACTCACAGTCTATACCGCAGGACCCCCAAAGGGCCTGGTGAACGATCCGTATACGTTCCTCCCTGGTGGTGTCCTTGATCAAAATGGATTTCATCTTAAATATCCTCCCTGTAACTGAATCGATTGTTTCCATGGGGACTGATATAAAAGTATTGGATTAAAAGTATTGCTCACTCCTGATTGACAACTCGAAGTCCCGGCATTTTTTTCAACAGTGACTGCAGGGGCTTTATGATCAGGCTTCGCAATACAACCGCACAAATCAGCGAGCAGATAAAAATCAGAGCCGTCTCCAGCAGATATCCCGGAACCGTTTTTGTGTCGCATTGAGCGATGTGCGGAACTATGTAGCGCATAGCGTGAACGTGAAAAAGGTAGATATAATAAGTATGCTGCGCAAGAAACGATATAAGGGACTGAAAAACATGGTTTTTGATGTTCAACCGGTTTCTGCACAGGTCATAGAATGTGATCACCAGTAAAAAGTAAGCAGGTGAGTAATCGAGGACGTTCTGGAATTTATTATTTGTATAAATCCTTAAAACTACCGTCACAATAAAACCGGCGGCTCCAAGCAGATAAACAATTTTTCTGTTTCTGTCGTTGATGAGCCTCTCGCAAAGATATCCGGCGACAAAATATAAAAGCCAAGTCTCCAGAAGCCAGCCGCTGAAACCGAATTTGATACCCATCGGTGTAACCAGATAAACCTTCATGACATTCCATAACAAAGCGATTTTAACCATCAGGAGGCATTCCCGGTCAGACAAAGCGTGAAACATTTTTGACAAAAAGGGAGCCGAAATCAGAAATCCGATCAGCGGATACATAAACCACAGGGCCTTGCCGGAATTCTTATCAAACAGTTCCTGGAATGCGTATACACATACAGATTTAAAGCTGAGTGTGCCGGATTCGTGGTAGAGGTTGAACACACTCAGAAGCACACTGACCAGTAAATAGGGAAACAGGATTGAGATGAACTTTTTCTTGTAGTAATTCCGGTAATCGTTGATGCTGTCATAGCTCTTTTCCAGGTTAAATTTCCCGCTCAACATGAAAAAAATGCCATTGCTGACAAAGAAGACAGTTGTGTATAAAATCCTGACATTGAAAGAAAAGGGCTTTTCTTCAATGTGGATCAAAATGACGAAGATGCAGGCAATCACCCTCATAATATCATAATTAGTAAGTCGATTCTTCATATACAGCCTTTCGTAATTCCTGTCGTCGTGATACTTGTCATCTGACTCCGATATTATTTTACCATTATTACCAAATGCATACAACGTTCCTCTCCTCTATGACGTATGCCGTATGCCCGAGACGTATCCCGCATGCGGCATGATGTGCCTCATGCGCCGGATCTGCGGATACGCACCGGTGCAGTGGATACG
>JAUNEM010000231.1 GCA_030525515.1 Eubacteriales bacterium | reverse complement strand
ATCAATCAGGAGAAATCAATCAGGAGGAATCATGAAAAAACTGTCCCGTAAGCTGATCGCCGACTTTTTGCTGGTGACACTGATCACCGGCATCTTTTCCCTGCCGGCCGCCGCTTCTGTCACAACAGCAGAAAAGAATTTTGCTGCCGCCCTCACCTCTTCCGGTGAAGAAACTGCCGCAGAAGGCAGGGGATTCGTCGAACCGGCCGAGGACAAAGTCCTCTCCGCTGTAGACACCAATCTCACCTGGAAACAATTTGACGGAGGATGGAGGATCCAGGCTCCCAACGGAAAATTCAGAAAAGGATTTGTGGAATACAAAGGTCAGCTGTATTTCTTCGATTCCAAAGGATATCTCAAGACCGGATTCTTCAAGGTCAACGGAAAGACCTATTACGCCAGCTGCGCGAAAGGATATATGGGAAAGGGCCAGATTCTGACCGGCCTGTGGAAAGTCGGAAGGCATTTCTACTTCCTTGATCCCGCTTCCAAGCCGCAGAGAGGTGTCATGTCCTTCGGTTTCCAGGAAATAAAAGGGCGCAGATACTATTTTGATTCCAAAGGCCGTATGGTCACAGGCTGGTTTACAGTTTCCGGAGACAAATACTATGCCAGCTGCAACAAAAGCAACGGGCATTACGGCGCCATCCTTACCGGAATCCAGAAGATCGGAAAAACAACATACCGTCTGGATGAATATTCCGGCAAAAAGCTTGGAACCGCTTATAAAAACTCCTCAAATTATATGCATATGATCGATGTCTCCGAGCACAACGGAAACATTGACTTCAACAAAGTCAAGGCAGCAGGTGTCAAAGCCGTGATTATCCGCGCCGGTTTCGGCGACTGCGATGTCGACAAGTGGTTCTATTCCAATATCAAGAAAGCAAAGGCCGCGGGCCTGCGCATCGGGATCTACTGGTTCAGCTACGCATACACCAAACAGCAGGCGATTACGGAAGCGAATTTCTGCCTGCGCGTGATCAAAAAGTACAATCTCAATCTTCCCGTCTACTTCGACTGGGAAGATGATTCCATGCGTTATGCCCTTGAGAACGGCGCAAAGCCCAACCGCGGCAGTATCACGGCAATGACCGAGGTCTTCTGCAACACCGTCACAAGAGCGGGACGCCGGGCCGGCTATTACTTCAATCTGGCTTACCTCAAGAGCTATTATGATACTTCGAAGCTGAAAAAGTATTCGACCTGGTATGCATACTGGGGCAACAACCTTTTCACCGGCAATATCTGGCTGAAGGCCGATATGATCCCCACTCCCAAGAGATCCGATCTCTGGCAGTTCTCCGCTGTCGGAAGGATCGACGGTATCAAGGGCGTTGTCGACTGCGACCTGCTGCTCAATCCTTCTATCCTGAAATAAGGAATCAGACGGTTGACCGCCGCAGGCTTGCCTCCCGCTCCGTATTCCCGGGAAGACAAGTAATATGATTTGATTCCCTGAATAAGCATCCATCTCCGCCGGGGCAGACCTCCTGCCCCGGCGGTTTTTTATGCCCGGCGGTCCGGCATGTACACAGAGAGGTACAATCTTCCCTGAAATTAGCATGGACAAACCCTTCTCGCGGGTTCTATAATCGACTTATGTCGAAAATACCCCCGGCAAAAACTGCAGGGAATTTCAAATTGCATCTGGCATTTCGTTGTGTACAGGAACAGTCCCCACCCCCGCCGGGCCAGGGATTTTCTGATTCCGACATGCTGATGCTTACACACAAAGGAGGTGCCGATTGGCCAGACCACAGAGAAGCCGGCGCGTGTGCAGCACACCGGCCTTCAATCTTTTTCTGCCGTCTTTCTGCTGTTCCTCCGATGAGGCAGCCGGAACAGACGCGGTCGTCCTGACAATCGATGAATATGAGGTGCTCCGTCTGGTAGACTTCGAGGGTCTCACGCACAGTGAATGCGCCAGGCAGATGAACATATCCAGAACAACAGCGACGGAAATCTGCGAAGCCGCCAGGAGAAAAACAGCTTCGTCTCTGGTCCTCGGAAAAAAACTGTACATCTCCGGAGGAAACTGGGAACTCTGCTCCGGCGGAAGAGACGACTGCTACAAGTCAGTCTGCTTCCGGGATGAGGCGGATGCCGACGGAACCGGAACTGCGAACGTAACTTAATGATCTGATTATTAGGAGAAAAAACATGCTGGAACTTCAAAACATTTGCTTTGACGTCACGGAAGAGAGCGGAACAGGCTCCGTCAGCAAAGAGATTCTGAACGGAATCAACCTTACAATAGAAGACAACAAATTCGTTGTCATCACCGGCCCCAACGGCGGCGGAAAGTCCACGCTTGCCAAGATCATCGCCGGTATTGAAAAGCCCACATCCGGCCGTATTTTACTGGATGGTGAAGATATTACAGACAAAAACATCACAGAGCGCGCAAAGGCCGGAATCAGTTTTGCTTTCCAGCAGCCTGTCCGCTTTAAGGGCATCCAGGTCTTTGACCTGATCCGGCTCGCCTCCGGCAAGAAGACAACTCCGGCCGCTGCCTGCCAGTACCTGGCTGAAGTAGGCCTCTGTGCAAAGGACTACATCAACCGCGAAGTCAACGCCAGCCTCTCGGGCGGTGAACTCAAGCGTATTGAGATCGCCACAGTGCTCGCCCGCGCCACCAGGCTGTCCGTCTTCGATGAACCCGAAGCCGGTATCGACCTCTGGAGCTTCCAGAACCTGATCGAAGTTTTTGAAAAAATGCGGTCCCAGATCAACAACAGCTCAATTATGATCATCTCCCACCAGGAACGCATCCTGGAAATCGCGGACGAAATCATCGTTCTCAAGGACGGACAGATCCAGGCGAGCGGCTCCAGGGAAGAGATTCTTCCCACTCTGATCGGAACAACATCCGCAGTAGAGGCCTGCAAGGTACTCAATTCCAGGAAGTGATCAATACAGGCCGCCGGAGGATCCGGCGGGCCGGCCTTTTGCCGGCCGGCTGCCTTTTTTTGCGCGCGTATCCCGTGAATAAATTCACGGGTATTGCGGGATAAGAATAAATATGGAGAAAAAACATGCTTAAGGTCAAAGAAATTGACGAAATACAGAAAAGACTTCTGAGAGAGATCGCGGATCTTCACAGTGTTCCCACCGGCGCCTACAACATCCGCGCCAACGGCGAATCCGCCATGAGAAATACGACCGCGAATATAGATATTATTTCAAAAGAGAACGGTGCCGGCATAGATATCAAGGTCAAGCCCGGGACCAAAAATGAAAGTGTCCACATTCCTGTTGTCATGAGCCAGAGCGGTCTCAAGGAAGTCGTTTACAACGATTTCTTCATCGGCGAGGACTGTGACATTGTCATTGTTGCAGGCTGCGGCATCGACAACTGCGGCACCCAGGATTCAGAACACGACGGTATCCACCGTTTCTTTATCGGTAAGAGATCCAAGGTCAAATACGTCGAGAAGCACTACGGCTCCGGCGACGGAACCGGCAAGCGCCTGCTCAATCCCGGCACGGAAGTCTATATGGAAGAAGACAGCACCATGGAGATGGAGATGGTCCAGATCAAGGGCGTGGACTCCACGAAGCGCGACACAAAGGCAGAGCTCAGCGCAGGCGCCCGCCTCGTCGTGCAGGAGCGTCTCATGACACACGGAACCCAGGACGCCTACAGCATCTACAAAGTCGTCCTCAACGGTGACGGATCCAGCGCGGACGTCGTTTCCCGCTCCGTCGCGCGCGACAATTCCTACCAGAAGCTTGACATGTGTATTCTCGGCAATGCCGCCTGCAGCGGTCACACAGAGTGTGACTCCATCATCATGGACAACGGCCGCATCCTTGCAGTTCCCTCACTGGAAGCAAACAGCACCGAGGCAGCGCTGGTCCACGAGGCAGCGATCGGAAAGATCGCCGGCGAACAGATCATCAAGCTCATGACCCTCGGGCTCACAGAGGCAGAGGCTGAAGAACAGATCATCAACGGCTTCCTCAAATAAAGCATCCGTAAATCGGCAGAGATCAACGATGCACGTTTCCTTAACTTGAAACTAAACCTGAACCTAAACCT
>JAUNEM010000230.1 GCA_030525515.1 Eubacteriales bacterium | reverse complement strand
CGATTCACCTTTCGATGAAGCGGAAGTCCTCGCCCTGTTCAATTCAGTTAAATTCTGCAGGCTGAAGGGGCTGTAAGCCGGTCAGGCTGTATGCCGTTCAGTCCCGCACAGGAAATCTCATCGTATCGGAAATCAGCAGAAATCAGTACACGATGACACGAGTGTTCCTCGGTGTAACCTGGTGGATATATTTGGCTGATTCAAGAGGCAGACGGATGCAGCTGTTGGAAATGCTCTTTCCGAGGCTTGCGTCCTTGGGGCTGTGTGTGTAAGGGTTCCTGCAGCCTTTGTGATACAGGATGGAGTGGAAATAGTTTCCTGCTGTGATCCTGGTGGCATAGAAGACTGTGGAGCCGCTGAAGTCCTTATAGCCATAAGCTCTGGAGCTCTTATGATCGAGCCTGAAGCTTCCGGACGGGCTGGGAGTGGACCTCTTGCCGATGGTGCAGCGGATATTTCTCTTTACGCACACCCATGCGCCCTTGGACCCCTTGTAAATGTTTACACGATGTTCGCCCTTGTTGACAAGGATGAGATAACGGGTGTTGCTGCTGTAGCCCTGTGCCTTCTTGTCCATTCCATAGACATCTCTCACAGCGCCGTCCGCACCGATCTTGTAACCGCCGATGGTGGTATTGGTTGCAATCGTTCCATCAGCCTGTACATAGTACATTGCGGATCCATAGTAGAACCAGCCCTTTGTAGTGCGCTGATAGCCGTCTTTCATGCGGAAATAGCGAAGCTTGCCGCCGATTTTGACGAAGCCCTTGGTCACACGGCCGTTCTTGGCGGGATCAAGATAGAAGAAAGCGGGGCCGATCTTGCGGTAGCCGGTCAGGATCTTGCCGCAGCCCTTGCTGCCCTGATTGCGGCTTGCGTAATAGGTGGAACCCCAGAGCTTGAAGAAGCCAAGGCAGAGCTTGCCGTTTTCGTCGAAACCATATTTGCTGCCGCCGATTGTAGCAATCTGTTTTTTAAGCGCTTTTCCGTTCACATAATACATCCAGCTGGTGCTGGTTTTTACCCATCCGCTGCCCGCCTGCACTGACACTGTCTTGGAGCTGTCAGCCGCGCCTGCCGGCACTGCTGCTGCCATAACAGGCACACAGGTCATGAGCATCATGGCCGCCAGCAGAATCGCAAGTCTTTTTTTCATATAATATGTCCTCCTTCCGGAATATTGCGTATCAAATCATCTCTTCGCGATCAGATCAATACACAACGGTCCTTGTGTAGCGAGGGAAGTTCTCATAGATATACTTGGCGTCCGCAAGGGGAAGTCTGATGCAGCTGTTGGAAATGTTCTTGCCCATTCTTGCATCCTTGGGGCTGTGTGTGTAAGGGTTCCTGCAGCCGAGCTTGTAGAGAACCGAATGGAAGAAGTTGCCCGCATTGATTCTGGTTGCATAGAAAGCTGTTGCACTGCCGAAATCCTTGTAACCATAGACGCGCTCACTTCTGATGGAGAGCTTGAAGTTACCGGACTTGGTGGGAGTGGAGCTCTTGCCGATGGTGCAGGGGATATTCCTCTTGATGATGGTCCAGTGGCCCTTGGATCCCTTGTAGAAGTTAACAAGGTGTTTGCTCTTGTTGACAAGGATCAGATAACGGGTGTTGCTGTCATAGCCCTGAGCCTTCTTGTCCATGCCGGCCAGATCCCTAACGGCACCGTCAGCGCCGATCTTGTATCCGTCGATGGTGGTGTTGGTGGCGATTGTTCCGTCAGCCTTCACATAGTATCTGGCTGTGCCGTACTGGAACCAGCCCTTTGTGGTGCGCTGATAGCCGTCTTTCATGCGGAAATAGCGAAGCTTGCCGCCGATCCTGACGAAGCCCTTGGTCACACGGCCGTTTTTGGCGGGATCAAGATAGAAGAAAGCAGGACCGATCTTGCGGTAGCCGGTCAGAATCTCACCGCAGCCCTTGCTGCCCAGATTGCGGCTTGCATAGTAGGTTGAGCCCCAGAGCTTGAAGAAGCCCAGGCAGAGTTTGCCGTTTGCGTCAAAGGCGTATTTCTTCTTGCCGATCGTGGCGATCTGGCTCTTGAGCGCCTTGCCGTTTACATAATACATCCAGGTTGTGCCGGATTTTACCCATCCGCTGGCCTGGACAGACACTGTCTTGGAGCTGTCAGCCGCGCCTGCCGGCACTGCCGCTGCCATAACAGGCATACAAGACAGGATCATGACCAAGACGAATAACATTGCGATACGTCTTTTCATTGTTCTTCCCTCCTTGAATAGAAATTATTTGTCAGATAATTGTTTACAAATGTCCGGTCCGGCAGCCGGCGACCGCGTCAGTGATGATTTCCGCCGGTCCCCGCTGCGTCTTTCGGTATACAGGATCCGTCCCATGACGGCAAAACTCATGCTTGACCGGATCTCTGCACGCGCGTCTTTGAAGCCGCCCTAAGCCGGCAATACAGACATGCGCATTTTTATAAAAAGGTGTGTGTATTAAAATAATACTATGGATTACTCACGATTTCCATAATAAATTTTCACAGAATAAACATATTTTTCATGTGGGACCTTGGGGCACTTGCGAAAAGCCTGTGGAAAACTTTCCGCAAATATGCACAAAATTCCGAAAATTTTCGGGCGGCCCCGGTATTTGCAGCCGCTTTCCTCACTGCCTTGATCACATCCTGGATGCCTGCAGGAGTTTCTCCCGCAGCTGGCTCTCGATTCCTGCCAGCTCCGCCTCTGCTTCTCTTCTCTTCTGCTTGCCGTCCGCCTGAATGGAGAGCACCTCGTCCATGGTGGAGATCAGCATTTCGTTCGTATGCTTGAGGGTCTCGATATCGACGATTCCGCGCTCGGCCTCCTTCGCCGACTCGACCGTAGCCTGCTTGAGGGCGTCCGCATTCTTCTTAAGCAGTTCATTGGTCATATTGGTGACTTCGCGCTGGGCCTTGGCCGCCTTGTTTGCATGCTCGACACCGATGGCGATGACCATCTGGCTCTTCCAGAGCGGAATCGTGTTGACGATCGTGGACTGAATCTTCTCCGCCATAACGGAATCTGAAGACTGGATCATCCGGATCTGGGGACCGGTCTGCATAGCGACAGTTCTGGTGAGCTGGAGATCATGCAGCTTCTTCTCGAAGCGGTCGCACATCTCGGCGTAGTCTTTTGCCGCCTGGGCATCCTCGGGAAGGCCTGATCTCTGAGCCTTTTCCTGGAGCGCCGCCAGCTCTGTCTCACGGGCTTCCTTCAATTTCTTCTTGCCCGCGAGGATATACATGGTGAGTTCCTTGTAGTAGCCCAGGTTCAGCTCATACATTCTGTCAAGCAGGTCGATATCCTTCATCAGCTGGACCTGATGCTTCTCCAGTTCTCCGGCAATGGCCTCGACATTTGTCTCGACCTTGCTGTACTTGGTCTTCATCTCCTGCATCCTGTTGGTGCCTTTTTTGAAGAATCCGAAAAGGCCCTTCTCCTCTTCCTCCACGTCAAAGTTCTTGAGCTCCGTGACGAGAGAGGTGATCATGCCTCCCACTTCGCCCAGGTCCTTGGTCTTGACACTCTCCAGAGTCTTCTCGGAAAAGTCCGCCATCTTCTTCTGGGTTCCCACGCCGTAAGTCATGACAGCCTGTGTGTTCTTAATATCGATCTGCTTTACAAAAGCGTCGACCATTTTGATCTCTTCAGGTGTGAGAATAGCTTCTTCCGGCTCAGCCTTGGGAGCTTCCTCCTGTACAGGCGCCGGGGCCTCCTGTACCGCCGCCTCGGGCTCCGGTTCTCCGAAAGAAAGTGTAGGCGCTGCGGCTGCCATCCCCGCGAAGGGATCGGCTGCGGCTGCCTCAGGTTGCGCCGCGGATGCGGTTCCTGTCATCATATCAGGTACATCTGTTCTGATCTCGTCTCCCATCTTTATCCTCCCTGTCAAATATGCAATTCTGTTTCTTGCTCTTCTGTTTATATTGATCCAATGTTTATATTGATTTGCCGGTTTCTGTCCTTTTCACTGTCGGGCCTGCACACATGCACAGCAGGCTTTCCTGCGGCGACTCCTGCCGTCTGTCATTCTCCGGATGTCAGACCCGTCTGTC
>JAUNEM010000229.1 GCA_030525515.1 Eubacteriales bacterium | reverse complement strand
CTTTTCTCTCGGTCGCCAGGACGCGGTAGCGGAAGATCACCTCCCTGCCGATGTCCCGCAGTACGGGCTCTGCGATATCATGGGCCGCATTTCCGAGAAAGGACAGGACAGAGAGCCGGTTGAAATTCGAGAGTCCTGAAAAGTCATCGGCGGTCAGTTCTTCCATGGGATCAAGCCCGCAGCGCCTTACCAACATGTAATAGGTACTGTTTTCCAGAAGTCTCCGGAAGCTCTCCTGTACGGCATCTTCGCCCAGGCCTTCCAGATATGTTCCCTGGACCTCATAGGAAAGCCCGTCCATTGCATCCGCCAGGTTGTCTGCCACCTGCGCTCTTGCCAGTGCCATGAGGACAGAAGAGAGCGGTGCATCCGGGTCGTACTCGAGGCCGTAGGTATCCATCAGGTAGTCCGCCATTTCCGGCCGGAGCTGAGTATCCATCTGCCAGAGATAAGGCGTTTTTCCTCCGCGCACCATATGGGTGTCGGAGATGTCAAAGACATAGCGCAGACGCTTACTGGGCCCACTGTCATCGATCAGGGCGATCCCCTTCGCGCCGCGGTTGACCCAGCGTCCCATCCGGTTGTTCCAGGTCTCCAGCTCCACACAGGCGGTGGCGTCAGGCCGTTGGGCATGGATCAGCAGGGTATCCGCAAAATTGTAGCGGTAGAGCTGTGCAGCCGTGTCCAGGTAGCCGGTCCATGCGCGGACGGACCGGGAGATTTCGGACGCATGGGTCTCTGCCAGCGTCCGGATGTCGTTGTATCGTGCCATAAATGATAACCTCCATATAAAAAGGGCGCCTCCGGCAAAGTGCCGGTGACGCCGATAATTTGTAGGATAGAATATGTTTAAATGAATTTCACACTGCTCTGCCTGAAGCCTTAAGCCAGGGAATTTTCCTCGTTCGGACCTTCACACATAATCAGCCGCTTCATTTCTTCAGCTTCCTTTTAAGCCCCATAAGCTCGTCATAATTGACCGCCGTCTGAAAGGCGTTATTGTAGTATTGCCTGCTTTTCAGAAGCTCCGGCCGGATCTGATAGTCTTCATGCATATTGGAGAGGTAAACATGGCTGTTGGCTTTACAGATCCAAATATTATCCTGGCGTCCCATCTGATCAAGTACCTCACAATAATGTGTGGAAAAGATCAGCGTCGCCTGATGACGGTTAACGGTTTTATCCTTATAGAGGCTGATCATGTTTTCGACCAGAGTTTTATGGAAATGATTCTCTACCTCGTCGATCAGCAGGTCGAAGCCTTCTTTCAGGGAAGCAACGACCATTGTATAGAGTAAAAGTCCCTTCGTGGTACCGCTGGAAAGCATATAGATCAGCTGAGTGTCGGAAAGGACGGTTTCTTTTCCCTGAAATATCAGGCGGTAGTTATGTTCGTCCAGCTGATTCAGACCATCAATGTTTTCATCAAATATCCGAAGGATATTGGCGAGGATATCTGTGCTTATGCCATAACTTTTCATGGCTTTGAAAAGCATTTGATATGTAGCAGGACCATTCCCGAAGCTGTCGAAACAGACTGCGCGAGTGCTCTTTTTTTTCAAAACAAAAAAGATATTGGAGGTATCCTCCGGAAGTTCTCCTACAGCAGTAAGTTCGGTATATGATTCCCTGTCATATATTTCTTTTATGTTGGTTTTATAATAGGGTTTTCTATATATGTGCTCATTCCGGAAAGAGGCCTGATTGCTTAATGAAGAAGCCTCGGAGAGGACTGTATCATAAATATACAAATAACCCTCATGATAGAATGTGATTTCCAGCTTCACATCCTCATAAGAATAATGCTTTCCTTCCAGCCGGAATTCGCCCAGAATGGAATAGCAGCAATCGAGAAGGTCTATCGCAGTCGATTTACCGGATGCATTTTTCCCTACAAATGCCGCGGTATTGAACACAAATAATCCTGGTGCAATCTCCTGGAGTTCGTACTCTTTATCCTCGGCGGTCTTACGTGATTTTGCAACCAGATCGATCGTATATGCATCACTGCAGTTTTTAAAATGATCGGCGCGCACTCGTAATAATTTCATGATATCACCTCCGCCATAATCATACTACACAGACTAATTATAAACAAGATAATTGTTTATATTGTGTTATTCAAGAGGATTATGGCGCGTTTAGAATGCTTTTGAAGGATAATACGGTAATATCGCTTGTGCGAGGCGTAGGACAAGATGCCAGGATGTCTGAATACACCACTTTCGAGAGCCCATCCATTGCATTCATCCTTTTCTCAATTTCTTTCCAGGCGTGTGTTGTGAGACAGCTTTTCAGCACTTCCGTCCCAATTCACGTGCCTCTTCCAAAGCCGGGTGATCCGGCTTCTCGATAGCGTAATCTGATATGACAGGAATTTCATGCAGCTTATCAGACAGGATTTTTTCTGGCAGCCCTTGATTGAATTTCACTATATTCACCCATTTCAGTCAATGACTGAAATGCATCATATCAGCGAAACTTTGCTTTGTCACCTTTTTGATTCACCCTGCTGATCAAATAATCCTTTGTATGCCCCGTAACCACTCTCGTCCAGCTCCTCATAGGGGATAAACCTGAGGGAGGCTGAATTGATGCAGTAACGAAGGCCGCCTGCTTCTTTGGGACCATCATTAAAAACATGTCCCAGATGTGAACCGGCTCCTTTACTTCTGACTTCGGTTCTGATCATCCCATGGGACATGTCAGTGCTTTCGACCACAGCATCCTCCTCAATCGGCTTTGAAAAAGCCGGCCAGCCACACCCGGAATTATATTTGTCCATGGAAGTGAACAGCGGCTCACCGCTCACGATATCCACATACAGGCCCTTCTCAAAAAATGCATCGTATTCGCCCGTAAAAGGCCGCTCTGTCTCCGCATTCTGGGTAACCTCAAATGACAGATCTCCGATTCTCTTGCGGAGTTCCTCCGGTGTTTCTGTTTCCTTTTGCCTACGCTCCTTCTGCAGGCTGAACATGGACAAGGGGATGTGGCAATATCCGCCGGGATTCTTATCAAGATATTTCTGGTGATAGTCCTCCGCGGGGTAGAAGTTTCGGAGCGGCTCCAACTCTACAGCCAGTTTTGCGCCGGCTTTAAGCTCCTGTGCATGATAGACAGCTTCGATGGCGGGCAGCTGGTTCACATCTGCATAATAGATGCCTGTCCTGTACTGGATTCCGCTGTCATTTCCCTGTCTGTTGACCGACAAAGGATCGATCACCATGAAATAATAATCCAGCAGGTCTGTAAGGCTGATCCTGGTCTCGTCGTAAATGATCTTCACTGCTTCCGCATGGCCGCTTCCCCGGCAGACATCCTGATAATCCGGAGCCTGGTCCTGATCGGGACCGTTCGCGTATCCTGCTTCTGTGCTGACTACACCGTCGAACTGGTCAATAAATTTCTGTACGCCCCAGAAGCATCCTCCCGCAAGGTAGATCGTTTTCATATTTGCCTCCTCTGTGGCCCTTTCATCACCGGGCCCTGTTGATTCTGATTTGTCCTCTTCAGGTTTTTCGAAACTCTGCATCTTACTCTTTTCCACAGTGCATCCAAGCAGAAATAGTATTGAGACCAACAGGACAGGAATAATATTTTTCATGCTAATTCTCATAAACGCTTTGATCATATGATGATTCCCTCGAAGAGGTCACACTCTCCGATTTCGGAAGGATCTGCATGTGTTGGGGGATACTTTTATAATGGCTGATCTGCTGGACCTGTTTCAGCAGCATTTGCTTTCTGCTCCTGCAGCTCTTTGGTACGGATCAGGTCAACATAATGCGTTGCATATTGCTTTTCTATTTCCGGATTTCCGCTTTTGCTGAAACGGAGAGGGATCGTCTTTTTATACCCGCTCTTCTTTTTGACCGCCCAGCGTTTGTAATAGGTGAAGGATGGTTTGAGGCCATTCTTTTTTGCATATTGTCTCATTGCCTGCAGTACCATGGAGAGCTTGCCCAGGTTCACAGTGCAGACAGCTTCCAGGTAATTCACTCGTCCATACCGCCAGTCTTCATATTTCTGTTTTGGAAGGTATCCGATATCCATGAGGACATCAAC
>JAUNEM010000228.1 GCA_030525515.1 Eubacteriales bacterium | reverse complement strand
TGGCGGAAAGCCCGGCACAGGCCGGGAGCAGGCTGCCGGAAAGCCCGGTACAGGCAAGGAGCAGGAAAACGGAAAATATGTCACCGTTTCGATCGGCCGCGATGCCGGCTGGTATCATCCCAATCTGCCCAATGTGCAGTGGAATTCCGATGTTCAGCCTTTCGGCTACCGCGCGGTCACTGGTCTGTTTCAGGCTCTGGCAGCTGCTATGGAGACAGGCAGCAGGGGCTCCCACGGATCTTCGATCATGTTGAAGGGACAGTCCCGAACAGAGCAGGAGAGCGGAATTCCGGAGAACTCTCCCCGCGGCGCGGAAGCGGAGCAGGCGGATCCTGGTCCTGTTCTCTCCAGAGCCGATATTATTTCAGCGGAAATAGTACCCCGGGGGTTCCGCCGCGTCACGACACCCTTTGCCCCGGACCAGTCCGGTGCCGTCTCTGTCCTCTATGACATGGGCGGTATCTGCGTCATCTGCGACGCAGGCGGATGCACCGGCAATATCTGCGGTTTTGATGAACCCCGCTGGTTCGGCGCCCAGAGCGCCGTGTTCAGCGCAGGCCTGAGGGATATGGACGCCATCCTGGGGCGGGACGACCGGCTTGTGGAGAAGCTTGCCGATGCCGCGCAGCGGATCCCGGCATCTTTTGCGTCTATTGTCGGCACTCCTGTACCCGCGGTCATCGGAACGGATTACCGCGCTCTCTGCAGAATGGCATCCCGCAGGACCGGGCTTCCGGTCCTGGGAATCGATTCCGACGGCATGGAGTATTATGACAAGGGAATCGAAAAGACATATCTGGCCCTCCTTGAGACATTTTGCAGGCCGGAGAAAAAAGCCGGTCTCATATCGGAAAAAGAGAAAAAAAGGATTGCCGGAATCTGGGGATTTTCCCCGCTTGACTTTGCGGGAATCCTGTCTGCAGGCCGTCTCTGGGAGCGGATTGAAGCAATGGGATTTGATGAGATGATCTGCTGCGGTGCCGGGACAGATATAGAGAGCCTGAAAAAGATCGGCCGGGCGGAAAAGAACTTCGTCCTTTCTCCCGCAGGCGCGGCAGCTGCCGGGTGGCTGAAGGAAAGATACGGAACGCCGTGGGAATACTGGATCCCTGACGCTGAGAATATTCTCTCCGGATTGACTGCAGACTGCTGTCCTGCCGGACTGGAAACCTTCTCAGGGAAAAAAGTCCTGATCATACACCAGCAGGTTCTGGCGGATGCCTTGCGGACGGTCCTGAAAACCCGGACGGACCTGGTGGATGTCGCTGGATTTTTCATTATGAACCGCGGCCTAGCACAGGCCGGCGACAGACCGCTGCGCGAGGAGATGGATGTCCGCAGCCTGGTCATCGAAAAGAACTATGATTATGTGATCGCCGACAGAGTGCTCGAACCGGTCCTGTCCGGTCTTCCCGTATCCCTGATCCACCTGCCGCATTTCGCGGTATCGGGCGATCTGAGCCGGGATTGATAATGGATAACCCCGGAAAGATGCAGGGAAATAAACAGATAACCCTGAAGGGATGTAGGGATATAAATAGATAACCCTGAAAGGATGTAGGGAAATGGAAAGAATCGCAACGGCGCGGTTTCGCGTATATGGGATTGTGCAGGGAGTCGGGTTCCGCCCGACGGTTGACCGGCATGCCTCTGCCTCCGGAATCAGGGGAAGTGTCTGCAATAAAGGTCCCTATGTGGAAATCTTCGCCCAGGGAACGCCTGACCGGATCGGACAATTTGAGACACTCCTGAGGGAACAGCCGCCCAGGCGTTCTTCCATTTTAAAAATAGACAGAAAAGAAATCGAGGACGCGGAAATCTACAGTTCTTTTTCCATCATAGAGAGTGAGAAGACCGACGGGGAGATTTTCATCTCTCCCGATATCGCGATCTGTGAGGAATGCACGCAGGAATTATACGATCCCGGCAACAGGAGGTATCTGCATCCCTTTATCAACTGCACCTGCTGCGGCCCCCGGCTCACCATACTTGACGCTCTCCCCTATGACAGGGAGCGCACCAGCATGAAAATGTTTCCCATGTGCAGGGCCTGCGAGGAGGAATATTACAGCCCTCTCTCCAGGAGATATGACGCCCAGCCGGTCTGCTGCAATGAGTGCGGACCTGAGGTCTACCTGCTTCCCGCGGAAGGTTCAAAATGGACGGAAGCGGGACTCCGGCCTGTCGGAAAGAACAGTTTTTCGGCGGATGCTGATCCCGGGAAGGAAGCGGGAATCCGCGGAAGCCGGGCCATCACAGCTGCCCGTAAGGTGATCCTTGCGGGAGGGATCGTAGCGGTCAAGGGAATCGGAGGCTTTCATTTGTGCTGTGACGCCACAAACGAAGAGGCGGTCCACAGACTTCGCGAGAGGAAACGCCGTCCCGCCAAACCCTTCGCAGTGATGATGAAAGACGAGGAGACGGTCCGGCGTGAATGTACCTTTAATGAAGAGCAGCGGCAGATCCTGACGGGGCATCAGAAGCCCATCCTGCTCCTGGACCGCAATAGGGAAAATGCTTCCCAAAACAGGCTGGCACCTTCCGTGGCGCCCGGTAATCCCAAGGTCGGTGTCATGCTTCCCTACGCACCGCTCCAGCTCCTTCTCTTTGATTATAACGACGGACTTGAGATGCCTGACTGCCTGATCATGACCAGCGGAAATGTGTCGGGCGCGCCCATCTGCCGGGATGACAGGGACGCCCTGTCGGAACTCTCCGGTTTCTGCGACTGTATACTCAGCCACAACCGCCTGATCAGGATCAGGGCGGACGACACTGTGATGGACTTTCACAGGGGACATCCCTACATGATCCGCCGCTCCCGCGGATACGCTCCCCTGCCCGTGCTCTACGCGGGCGAAAACAATCAGGGCCTGCAGGGCCCGGCAGTTCCGGACTCCCTGGAACTGAAAGGCTGTGTTCTGGCAGTCGGAGGCGAGCTGAAAAATACCTTCTGCATTGCGTCCGGAAATCTGTTTTATCTGTCTCCATATGTGGGAGACCTGGAAGATCTTCGCACGGTGCGCGCTCTGGAGGAGACGATCGGGCGCATGGAAAAGCTCCTGGAAGTCAGCCCGCAGGCGGTCGTCTGTGACCTGCATCCCAAATACAATTCCACCGAAGTTGCGGAGGAACTTGCGGAAAAGAGGAATATCCCGCTTGTGAGGATCCAGCATCACTACGCCCATGTATTGTCCTGCATGGCTGAAAACGACCGCAGGGCCCCTGTGATCGGCGTCTCTTTCGACGGGACCGGATATGGAGAAGACGGAACCATCTGGGGCGGAGAAATCATGATCGCCGACGCCGCTGGATATGAGAGGGTCGGGAGCATCGCGCCTTTTCTGCAGATCGGTGGAGACAGTGCCCCCAGGCAGGGATGGCGCATCGCCGCTTCCATGATCCGGGAGCTCTGCCTGAGGGGATTCAGACAGTCTCCCGCATCCGACCCTGAAAAGGACGCGGCTCAGGCTTATTTTGATATCATTGAGGCTCTTTCCATCTGTGACCTTCAGAATGCCAAAGCGCAGCGCATGATGGCGGAGCGGGGCATACAGGCTGTGACTTCCACCAGCGCCGGAAGGCTCTTCGACGCCGTGAGCGCCATGCTGGGCATCTGCAGGGAATCCACCTACGAGGGAGAGGCTTCCATAGAACTGGAATTTGCCGCGGAGCGCTATGCGGAAAGGAGATTCGGAGATCCTCTGGCTTACGAAGGACTGACTGCCGTAGATTCCCATGCGGCGCATGCCTTGTCGGAAATATTGCCGAATCCTTGTGATTCAGGCTTAAAGACCTTTAGATGTCTGCCCACGGATCTTCTTTTTGAAACCCTGCTGCGAAGGAGACTGGCGGGGGAGGATCCCGAAGAACTCGCCTGGCTTTTCCATGCAGGACTCGCGCGCCTCATCGTCGACGCGTGCGCCGGCATCTCTGAGGAGTCAGGGATCAGGACTGCGGCCCTGACAGGCGGCTGCTTCCAGAACCGGCTTTTGCTGACCCTGGTCCAGGATGGCCTGACGGAGAAGGGAATGGAAGTCCTGATCCACCATCTGGTTCCCCCCAATGACGGAGGGATCGC
>JAUNEM010000227.1 GCA_030525515.1 Eubacteriales bacterium | reverse complement strand
GAGGAAGTCATGAGTACCTATCATTATCGTCAGGTCATCCGGGTGAGTGACCGCGCGACTATACTGAACATGATGGTGGGACTGCGCGGATATACTCTCTGCAGCGGGATCATCTGCGAGGAACTCAACGGGGATCTCTACCGGGCTGTCCCCCTGCGGACAGAAGAGAAGATGACGATCGGATATATCAAAAAGAAGCAGGTACCCCTCAGCGGCATTGCGCAGAAGTACCTGGAAGAGCTGAAGACATTTATATAAAGAAAGCTCCTGGAACAGCAGAAAGTCCTCACTGTACAGAAAGAACCGGGAAGAGCTGAAAGAATTTATATGAAGAAAAGCCGGCATATTCTCGTGACTGATCAGCAGTTGCGAGAATGTGCCGGCTTTTTTAGGGTTGCGCACTATTCCGAAATCATTCCTGACAGGCTTCCAGGGCAGTGAGGAAATCTTCGATCAGATCCTCCGCGTCCTCGATCCCGACGGAGACACGCACCGTATCCTCAAAGACACCGGCGTCCGCCTTCTGCCGGTCCGTGTTTTTTAAAAAGATCGTTGTCGAGGGGAGAAGTACAAGAGTGCGGATATCACCGATGTTGGAAGCGATACAGGCGTACCGGAGTCTGTTGATGACCTTTCTGGCAGATTCAGCTGATCCTGTGCGGAAAGTCAGGATTCCGCCGCCCAGTCCCCGGAACTGCTCCTTGCACAGGTCCCGGCAGGGACTCTCATCCAACGCCGGGTAATTGACCGGGATTCCGGCTCCCTTCAGCGCTTCTGCCAGCCGGGCCGCATTCTCACAGATGCGCTCCATGCGAAGACCCAGAGTCTCCAGACCGAGAGTGCCCAGAAAAGCATTCATCGGGCTCAGGCATCCGCCGAGGTTTTCGTGGATATCGGTGCGAAGCCGCATGAGAAAGGCAAGCTTTCCGAACTTTTCAAAACCCGCCAGGGCAGGCAAATGTGCCCGGTCCCAGGAAAATGATCCGCCGTCCACGACCACACCGCTGATCGCATCTCCGCTTCCGACGATATATTTTGACGCCGAATGAATGACGATATCCGCCCCCAGTGAGAATGGTCTGCACAGAAACGGCGTAGCTGTCGTATTGTCCACGATCAGAGGGAGCCCTGCCGTATGAGCTGCGCGGGCGGCCTCGCGGATGTTCAGAACGCTCAGTGCCGGATTGGCAATCACCTCTCCGAAGACACACCTGGTCCGGCTGGTGACCGCAGCCTGAATCGATTCCTCATCCAGACGGGAAACAAAGTGTGTGTGAATGCCCAACCGTTCCAGGTCATCGAACAGTCCGATCGTCCCGCCGTACAGACAGCCGGAGGCGATGATCTCATCTCCCGGGATCAGAAGACTCAGCAGGGTGTGTGAGACAGCAGCCATGCCGGAAGAGGCTGCGACAGCACCGATTCCTCCTTCCAGCTCACTGATTCTCTGTTCAAAAGCCGCTACCGTCGGGTTGCCGATCCTCGAATAGGCAAACCCGGACTTTTTGTGGGAAAAGACCCGTTCCAGATCTTCCATGGTCTGACAGCAGAAGGCATTGGACTGGAAAACAGGGACCAGAGTGGCGCCATCCGCATATTGTGCCGTATTTTTTCCATGTAGAAGACTCGTGTTGAAATACATAGAGAAGACCCCCGCTTCAGTACAGACCGACAGAAAGTGCCGGATTTCTCTTTGGGTTCCAAAATAAGTCTAACACGGGTCTGCTGTGTCAGTTATCTGTTCTGCAGATATCTGGGACGGTCCTTTTGTTTCTGTCCCCCTGTTTTATGAAGCAGGGGGACAGAAACAAAAGGACCGTCCCTGCGCTTCCCTGCAACCGTTATAAAAGGATGGTTTGGACAAAAAAGTGCACGTCATGACGTGGAAACCATGATCGTCAATGCGCTGGAGAAGGATTCCGTGGAGGCGTTTGCCGAAAAAGCGGCGTCTCTCGGAGATGTAAAATACTTCATCGATACTGCAGGAGCTTCTCCGAACCAGGCTTCCCCTGAGCATATCCTGAAGCTGGATATGGTCGGTACCGGTTATGCGCTGGATGCTTTCGGAAAAGTCATGGCTGCAGTCTGAATACAGTGCTCATGCAATTAAAGCGTTTTTGAAAAAACGCGCAGCTCACACAAAGTGCGATCTCTGGGTTTGGGAGGTGTTCCCAACGGGCTGGTGGCAAAAACCGGTTGACATGTTCCTGACGAACAGGAAAACCGTTGATATGTTCCTGAACGCATTTTTGCGAACAGGCAGCAGTCAGTGGACATGAGTTTGTTATCAGATAAAAAGGCGAGAACCGGACTCAAAGAGCCCGGTCCTTTTTTTATTCTTCATCGCGCAAGACTCGCGAGCGAGTCTTGAATTATAGAGGAAACGCGACTGCGTCCTTGTAAAGCTTCGTCAGAATGGAGAGAAAGGACCGCAGACTGTCTCTCCGGTCTTCTTTATGAGTGCATAGGACGCAGGAAAAGCTTTCCCTGCAGTCAAAGGGGATCCAGGCGAACTGGCCGCTGTGATCATTCAGGAAGCCCGGTGCCAGGCAGACCCCGCGCCCGGCGGCCACATTGGTCAGTGTGGTGTCATGATCGGCACTGTTGAAGTAATCGATCTTCCCTGAGCTGATCAGGCGGTGCTGGACCGTCTTCAGGGCGAGAGGAGAGCCGCCGCCGACCATCAGTGTTCTTCCGTACAGGTCCTCTTCCCGGATCAGGTTCTTTTCTGCCAGCGGATCATCCCGCTCTGCAATGAGATAGATCCTGCTCTCAAAGAGGTCATGGACCTGTATTCCCGGGACCTGCCGGGTTTGTTCCTTCAGGGCAAATACGATATCCGCTTCATTCTGCAGGAATGTTTCCATGCTGTTTTCATACTGAAAGACAGGCGTGATCTGTACATCCGGCTGAGCTTCGGCAAAGATCCGCATTGCCTCCGGAAGGAAATACAGCGCCTGCCGCACCATCATGCAGATGGAAATATTGTCCTTATATCTGGCGCTGAAATTCTGCCCCTGTTCAATGGCGCGCTTCAGGTCTTCGCGCATACCGGTCAGGAAGGAAACGAACTGTGCCCCGGCGGGGGTCAGGGAAGCCCCCTTGCCGCTTCTCTCAAAGATCGTAAAGCCAACTTCTTCCTCCAGGAGCCTGATCTGATAGGAAAATGTCGGCTGGCTGACGAACATGTTGTCTGCGCCCCGGCTGAAGTTCAGGGTATGGGCAAGCTCGATACAGTAATCGATCTGTTTGGTAGTCATAATTCTCTCCGCATTATTTAAAAATTAGATTGATTATAGCATGTTTCAATTGGACTTCACAATATATGCTCCATATAATAAAACCATAAACTGAAACAGAAACACAAACTTAATGCAGGATCCCTCCGGGGACCAGGCACATGTTGAACACATAGAAGAGGAGGACAAACAATGGCAAAGACACTGATCGCATTTTTTTCCAGAGCGGATGAAAACTATTTTGGCGGCGCCATGCGCTATGTGAAAGTCGGCAACACGGAGATCGTGGTGGGCCTCATGAAGGAAATGATCGAGGCCGACACCTTCAAGATTGAAATGAAGAATCCCTATTCCCCGGTCTATATGACCTGTATCGAGGAAGCCAAGAAGGACCTTCGGGCAAAGGCAAGGCCGGAACTGGTCTCCATGCCGGAGTCCATTGACGAGTATGACACCGTCGTTCTGGCTTATCCGAATTACTGGGGAACCATGCCGATGGCAGTTTTCACATTCCTGGAAGCCTTCGATTTCTCCGGAAAAACAATCCTCCCGCTCTGCACCAATGAGGGCAGCGGCCTGAGCGGCAGTGAACGCGATATCAAAAAAACCTGCCCCGGCGCGGTCGTAAAGAGCGGCCTTTCCATCACAGGCAGTAATGCGGCCGGTTCTGGAAATAAAGTAAAGAAATGGCTTTCCGCAAACGGTCTGGCGTAAGGAATTATCACAATCTTCGACGTATTGAAGCCGGAAGACCCGCGACAGCCAGCTGTTACTATGGACCGCTTCAGCCGCAGCAGTGAGCGCCGCACTGAGGTTAATTAACGTGGATAAGGTGCAGGTGC
>JAUNEM010000226.1 GCA_030525515.1 Eubacteriales bacterium | reverse complement strand
GCTCACTTACTATGAACTCACTGTAATATGACGGAGGAAAGGCACGCGGTGCACTGACGTGCCGCGGCCGGAGTCACAGATATTTGCCCGGAGAAAAAGGGCTGCCGCCGGGGCAGCGGGAGGAAGGATTATGTACAGACTGACATCAAAGCTGATCGTTTACAGGGAAATCGGAGAGGACAGCATTCTGATGAGGCTCTCGGATGTCTGCAGGCAGTTTGACCGGGGAGACTATGACAGGGAGGCCCTGACTGCGCAGATTCTGGACCAGATCCACCGTCTGCTGGACCTTGCGACCAGATACGGCTTCAACCGCAACCTGTGGCACAATTATCTGGCTTTTCTGCTGGCGATGACCGAGACTCCCTTTACCCTGGTCTCGGAGAAAGTCGGCGCCAATGAGGGCTCGGTCAATCATTTTGTCAAAAACGATCTGAGGGTTTTCCGCCAGCTGTTTGACTATGATTTTTCACCCATCGAAAAGGCACTGGACACGGATGTTTTTTCTGTCATAGAGGATTATCACGCTGTCGGAAAAAAGGAACGGGTCTACAACCGCAGTGTCAGCGAAAAGGTGCAGGCTCTGAGCTGCCGGATTGAAGAAGCCGTCGACGAAGAAGATATGTACCGGATCGTCACGGATTTTTACAGGGATTACGGTGTGGGCATGTTCGGCCTCAACAAGGCTTTCCGCATTAATGAACGCTGGAGCAATTCCACGGACAGCTCCGGCCAGGATGGAAACGGAAACGGGAGCGGAGGACGCCGGAGCAGGAGCGCGGCAGCTTCCGCCGGCAGCACGGTGGACTACGCGGCGGCCGGGGAGGACGATTTCCTGATCCCGATCACCGCCACCAGCGATGTCGTCCTCGACGACCTGATCGGCTACGAACTGCAGAAGGAAAAGCTGATCGCCAACACCGAGGCCTTTGTCAGCGGACGCGCCGCCAACAACGTCCTTCTTTACGGGGACGCGGGCACCGGCAAATCCACCAGCATCAAGGCCATCCTCAACCAGTACTATGACCGGGGCCTGCGGATGATCGAGGTCTACAAGCACGAGTTCCGCTATCTGCAGCGAATCCTGGCCGAGGTCAAAAACCGCAATTACCGCTTTATTATCTACATGGATGACCTGTCTTTTGAAGAGTTTGAGATTGAGTACAAATACCTCAAGGCGGTCATCGAGGGCGGACTCGAGACCAAGCCCGAAAATGTCCTGATCTACGCGACTTCCAACCGCCGCCATCTGATCCGGGAGACCTGGTCCGACCGTTCCGACCGCTCCGATGACGAACTGCATCGGTCGGATACCCTGCAGGAGAAGCTCTCGCTGGTGGCGAGGTTCGGTATTTCAATCGGATACATGAAACCTTCTCACAAGGAATATCTGCACATCGTCAGCGAACTGGCCAAGCGCTACCCCCAGATCACCCTGACCGAGCAGGAGCTGGCCCAGAAGGCCAATCAGTGGGAGCTGAGAAGCGGAGGCGCTTCGGGCCGTTCCGCCCAGCAGTTCATCAACTTCCTCGCGGGCGGCGCCGTCGAAGAGTAAAAGGGACTTTCCTCCGCGGACAGTGCCTGAAAAGAGCAAAAGGAACTTCCCCGCAGGCGGCGCAGGCGAAGAATAAAAAAGGATATACAATGCGCGAATACGAAGAATATCGTGAGTTTGAAGACCCGGGAGAAAGCCGCGGATATGGCGGCTTTGAAGACCCGGGAGAAGACCTTGAATATAGCGGCTTCGGGGATATTGAGGACGACATAGAGGAACTGAAGGGGCTGAATCCCGCCCAGCTGGAGGCTGTCACCGCGACAGAGGGCTTTGTGCGCGTGATCGCGGGGGCCGGCTCCGGAAAGACCCGCGCTCTGTCCCACCGCTTTGCCTACCTGGTCAATGAGATCGGGATCCTTCCCGGCAACATACTGTGCGTGACCTTTACCAACAAATCGGCCAACGAGATGAGACAGCGCATCCATATGCTCACCGGCGACAACGACACCGGCTATATCAACACCTTCCACGGCTTCTGCGTGTCCGTCCTGCAGGAGGACAGCAATGCGGTCCAGTATCCCAAAAGCTTCCTGGTGCTTGACAATTCCGACATAGACGCCATGCTGGGCACCATCTATGAAGAGCGCGGCCTCACACTGCGCGACATGACCTTCGGCCAGGCCCGGGACATGATCGAGATTCGCAAGATCTTCAAGGAGCCCCGGTATTATCTGGACATGATCACCATGTCCCTGGACACGATCCGGGACAAATATCTGCAGTCTGTCGAGCCCTCGGACATCATTTTTTACGGATATCTCTATCAGGAGAAAAAATGCTTCGGTCTGGACTACAATGACCTGATCAAGTTCACCCTCTATATTTTTTCACAGGACGAGGAGATCCGCAGAAAATGGCAGGGCAGGCTGGAATACATCATGATCGATGAATTCCAGGACATCGACGACCTCCAGTATGAGCTCATGACCGTCCTGTGCGGCATGCACAAAAACCTCTTTATTGTCGGCGATCCGGACCAGACGATCTACACCTGGCGCGGAGCCAATGTCAAATACCTGCTGGACTTCGACAAACACTATCCGGGAACCAGGACCATCATGATGATGGACAATTACCGGTCCACACCCCCCATTCTGGCGGCGGCCAATTCCCTGATCGGCAAAAATACCATCCGTATGAAAAAAGATCTGGTCCCGACCCTGAAAGGCGGTGTAGTTCCTGTCTGCCACCACGCTAAGACGACTGCGGAGGAGGCGGAGTGGATTGCGGACAAGATCACTGACCTGCATACACAGAAGGAGATCCCCTATCGGGATATCACCATCCTCTACCGGGCCCATCATGTGACCCGCAGCGTCGAGGAAGCCCTTTTGAAAAAAGAAATTCCCTACACGATTTACAGCGGAGTGCAGTTTTTCGGCAGGATGGAGATCAAGGACGCCCTGTGTTATCTGAGGATGATCGCCTACAAAGACGACCTCTCCTTCACCCGCATCGTCAACCGCCCCCGCCGCAACATGGGAAAGAGGAGGATGGCCTTCCTGCAGGAAATGGCAGAGGCCAACAAGGCATCCCTCTACGACACCCTGGTGCGCTATCTGGACAACGAAATTTTCAAAGGGACCAGGGCAAAGCAGTTTGTGGAGCTGATCGAGAGATTTTCCGCCGAGTCGGACGGCCGGCCTGTTTCGGAGGTCCTGTCCGCCATTCTGGACGAGAGCGGCTACGAGACAGCACTCAGGACCGAGGGCAGCCAGGAGCGCCTGGACAACCTGGCGGAACTCAAGCAGTCGGTCTATATCTTTGAGACCACCTGCGGAGAGGAGACCACCCTCGAAGACTACCTGCGGCACGCCGCCCTTTTCGCCAATGCCGACGCGGACAGCGGAAGCGGCGACAAGGTGCGCCTCATGACCGTCCACACGGCCAAGGGACTGGAGTTTCCCTATGTCTTTTTGTGCGGCATGAATGAGGGAATTTTCCCTTCCCGCAAGACAAGGACCCTGGAGGGCATGGAAGAGGAGCGCCGCCTGGCCTTCGTCGCCGTCACCCGCGCGCAGAAGGGCCTCTATCTGAGCGAAGCCCAGGGCCGCAATTTCGACGGCTCGCCCCGCTACCCCTCCAGGTTCATCCTCGATGTCGATCCCGCCCTCCTGTCTTTTGTCCCGGATCTGGACGAAAATCTCATCCGCGAGGCCAAAGCCAGCATACGGCTGAGCGATCGCCGGCTGAATGCCGGCAGGACAGACGGCCTGCTGAAGGAGGGCGACCGCGTCCGCCACAGAATCTTCGGACCCGGCACGATCAGGGGCGTTGACCCGGACAAATCCGCCTACACCATCAGATTCGACGACCTCGATACAGACAGGCAGATCACATTCCGCGCCAAACTGGAGAAAATGGATTAGTCCTGCATTTCTGCGGGACTTTACAGACAGGCAGATCACATTCCGCGCCAGGCTGGAGAGACCAGGATGATCCGGTATTTCTGCCGGAGTCATGAAAGTTTCGCGGTTTTGTAAAAGCTTACCTGAAAGCCGGGCAAGGGTCGTGGAAAAGGCGTGAGAG
>JAUNEM010000057.1:8089-15558 GCA_030525515.1 Eubacteriales bacterium | reverse complement strand
AAGGCTCTTGCCGGCATTGGACATGGTCCCCTGAATCATGATTGCTTTTGCCATATGGTGTCTTCTCCAAAACCTGTTTCGCTATGTATGATGCGGTATAGTTACGGACGCTGTTTCTGCATCGCTCGCAGCTCTGTCAGATATCCGTCGTCGATTCTGGCCTGTTCAAAGGTCGCCATTTCATTCATCAGGGCGCAGGAGGCCTCCAGAATCTGAAATGCCAGCGGGCATCCGCTTCCCTCTCCCAGTCTCATGTTCATGTGCAGCCAGGGATCCAGGCGCAGCTCCTGTGCCGCGCGCACATATCCGATCTCGTCCGAAACATGTGAGGGGAACATGAAATCTCTGGCAAAACCGCAGAGCCGCTGGGCGCAGAGCGCCGCAACAATGGAAATAAAACCATCGATCACCACGGGAATTCTATAAATGGCAGCCCCCAGAAAAACACCGCACATGCCGGCGATGTCCAGTCCCCCGACCTTTGCGATCACGTCGATGGGGTCCGGATCGCTACGGGAATCCGCGCTTTGATCTTGCCCATTTTCCCTGCCGCGGGGGCTCTTCCCGGCCAGCTCAATTGCATCACTGGGCATCAGGATCTTTTCCCTGCCGCCGGACCTCTTGAGTCCGTGCAGTTCCAGAGCCCGGGCGATCACTTTTTTCTTCTTTTCGAATGCCGCATCCGTCAGGCCGCCGCCCCGTCCTGTGACATCCTCTACTGTAAGACCGGTCAGCGCTGCCAGCACCGCCGAGGAAGTTGTCGTATTGCCTATTCCCATTTCGCCGGCTCCGATCACGTCAATCCCGTCCTCCGAGGCCTGCCTTGCCCGCTCGATTCCGACCAGGACTGCCTGTACTGCCTCCTCCAGGGTCATAGCGGCTTCCCTGACCAGATTCCCGGTTCCGCGGCGGATCCTCCTCTGCAGGATCGGGCATTCCTTTTCTTCATAGGGAGTCGCGATTCCGATATCGACGACCTCTACTTCATCTCCGAAATGCGCCGCCAGTGAGGACATTCCTGTGAGGTGCCTGGTCATGTTCAAAGCCTGGGCAAGCGTAACAATCTGCGGTGTGGAGGAGACTCCTTCTTCCACGACTCCGTTGTCCGCGCACATGACGATGATCCGCCTCCGGTCCAGAGTGTTTTTCACCTTTCCTGTGATGCCGGCAAGCTGAACTGCCGCATCCGTAAGTTTCCCAAGGCTTCCGGGCGGAGCCGCCAGGGACTGGACATAGTCTGCCGCCGCGCGGGCTGCATCCCGGTTCTCTCCCCGGATCTCTTCTATCAGTTTTCTGAGTTTTTCTTCTGCAGAATCTATTCTCATTTCTTCCGAATCTTCTCTCATCATCTTCAGTCTCTTCCCGGATCTCACTGTTTTTTCAGTCTGATGCAAGTCACGAATCACCTGCATCCATCCTCTTTACCGCCGTGCCGCCCGCCGGAGCGGCAGCCTGAGGACAGATCCCCGAAAAGATTTCTCCGATGCGGTCACAGGATTTTTGGCTGCTGCGGCAAAAATAATTATACCACGCGGCCTGATTCTCTTTTGTTATAATTTTCAGATTTTTTGTACTTTGTGTCCCGTTCCTGCTAAACTATGATTAAAGCACAAATCAAAATCATGAAGCCGGCCGGAAACCCCACCCTGCTGCGAGGTTCCGCCCTCCGCAAAGCCTGCGGGCCAGGGAGTTTTTGTATGAATATTTATCTGATCAGACACGGTCTTACGACCCCCGGCGAGGAGGGACGATATCAGGGTTTTCTGGACGAGAGCCTGTCGGAAAAGGGCAGGGCCCAGCTCACACAAGCTCCGCAAAATCCTTCTCACGTCTACGTCTCCCCCGCAAAGCGCGCGCGGGAAACCGCCTCGATCCTCTTTCCGGGAGCTGAACAGATTTGTGTCCCGGGCCTATGGGAGATGAACTTCGGGGTCTTTGAGGGCCGCACCTGGAAAGAGATGGAGAACGATGCCCGCTACCGTGAATGGGTGGACGGCATGTGTCTGGGCACCTGCCCCGGAGGTGAGAGCCGCGCCTCCTTCTCAGCCCGGGTCTGCAAGGCTTTTCTGCATGTTCTCGACATGGAAAAGACCCGGCAGCAAACCGCCGAAGCCCATGGTCTGTCTATTTCCCCTGCCGGAGAAAAACTGTTGGAAGAAGACCTGTTCATCGTATCTCACGGCGGCACCCAGATGGCCATTCTCGAGAGATGGGGTCGCCCCGCCCGTGACTATTACAGCTGGCAGCGCCCCTGCGGCTGCGGCTGGATCCTGTCACTGAAAGAACCTGGAAAAACGCCGGCAGACAGGGATGAGCAGAAATATCCGGAGCCGGGCAGAAAGTATACAGAGGATTACTGCAAAGGCAAAAATGACCGCAGTACAAACGCCAACGAACACAGCAATAATTCAAATGACCGCGGTAAAAACACCGACGAACACGGCAATAATACAAATTGCGGCGCTAAAAGCGCAGACAGCAACGAAGAAATAGAACTGCAGGTTCTGGAGGAACTGACTCTGATTCGTAAAAACAGTTCCCTTTCCTGATTCGTTCTGAGGTGTCTTCATGCGTATCACAAAGAGGAGGTTTTACACATGCTTAAAAAAGCCGGACTTATGGCTGCGGGTGTAGTGGTCGGACTGGTGATTACAGGAGTCCTGATGGAGCAGGAACGGCGGCGGGAGGAAGAATCTTCCGGCGGAGCGGAAAAAAAGAACGGTCTCTACGCCGAGATCAGCGGAAACACCGTGCGCCTGTATGAATTAAAGGACGGACATTTCTGCGGATATACCGCGACAAAAGTCTTTGAGAACAGGGACAAAGCCATGGAATGGGCAGTCAAAGAGACTGATGCCAAACTGATCATCAAGGAAGAGGATTCCTGATCCGTATTCCGACTCAAATAATTACAATTCCAGTCCCCAGGCCTTCTCAATCTCTGCTCTTGTGATCCGCAGCTGTTCAATCTGCTCCACGGTTTTACCGCTCTGCAGAATCTTCAGCAGAAATCCCTGCTCTTTCACTATTTTTCTGGTCACTTCCAGATCCAGGTCAAAAGCCATGCAGCAATAGGTAATGGTATTGTCAAAGACACTTTTGGCAAGCTTCCGGGGCACGCACTGATGGGCATAAACACATGCCATCAGCTCCTCCCCCACCTCCGGCTCATCCGTGTACCTGCTTCTTCCTTTCCCCGCTATTTCGTCATAAGAAGTTGTGGCAATCACCCTGAAGATATCTGTCTTATCGGCGTCCCGGATCAATTGGCAGAAGAGGTGGGTACGCGGATCCAGATCAGTCGGCAGCTCCAGCTTATTATGAAGGCGCACTGCTGTCTCACAGAGGCCGCGCCATCCCTCCGGCAGGTCTTGAGTCGGATATCTGTCTATCAACCCGTCAACAAATAAAATGTCCGCCCCCAATTCGGCGTGATCCACGGAAATAGAATCTATATAGGTCCCGTATCTTCTTTCCTGCTCAAATCTCCCCGTATCATGCAGAATCCCGAGAAACCAGGCAAGATCGATGTCATCACTCTCCATTCCCAGTCCCCGTGCTATCAGCTCTGCTGTTTTTGCAACACGGAAAGTATGGAGGATTTTCCGGTCTATGTCTTTCAGCGCTTCATCGTAATCCTTTGTGTAATTCTGAAAAATAGATATTGTTTCTGTATGATCGATCATAGTCTTTTCTCTCAAACGGCCTTTGTTCTGTTTCCGGTTCTGTCTTTTTTAAGTCTCTTGTTCTATCTACTGTTCTGTCTTTCCCGGCCTGTTTTTCCCTGTCTTCATTTTACTTTAAGGTAACGGCATTGTCCCGAACTTTTTCGGATCCGCCCCGGGAATACCTCAGGTACTTCAGGCATTTCGTGATTTGTCAATAGGATTCCCGCAGTCCGCATGATAAAATAAACAGGAAAAAAAGCACATGAAAGGGAACTGTTATGCGTCAGATTCCGGAAGAATATCTGGTAAAAAAAGAACAGGACATTCAGGAGGCGGAAGGGATCTTCGTCCACACTCCATCCGCGTTCGCGCTGGAAAACCTCTTCTACATCCGGCTGGAGGCACTCTATACCTGCGGCCCCAGATATGAGGTGAAGAGGGCGGGGCTGAATTCTTTTTTGATGTTCTATATAAAAGAGGGGGAGCTGCTCTTCGAATACGAGGGGCGCACTTTTGTCGCGCGAAATAAAGACATCGTGGTTCTTGACTGTATGAAGCCTCAGCGGTATCAGGCACTGACGCGGACCTCCTTCTACTGGTTCCACTTTGACGGGAGCGCCTCCCGAGCATATTTTGAACATTTTCGCGAGAACCGGGGCATTCATTTCCAGAACACCAGGAAAATGGAGGAGCAGTTTGTGCTGATCCACGACCTGATGCGGAGCGGCTGTCCCGATGAGGGGATCATGTCGGTCCATCTGCACCGGATCATGGCCCTGCTCTTTTCTTCCGCGGGGACCGGCGGGACACCCTCCGACGTCGTAGCCCGCGCCAAGGTCTTCATGGACGCCCACTATATGGAAAAACTTTCCGCGGAACAGATCGCGGACGCCTCCAGGGTGAGCCCGTCCCATCTCTTCCGCCTCTTCCGCAGGGAGACCGGGCTGACGCCCTATGCCTATCTGACCAACGTGCGGATGGAGCACGCCATGAAAATGCTGCTGAACACATCCTACACGGTGGAGGAGATCGCGTATTACTGCGCCTTCTGCTCCTCCGCCAATTTCATACGGGCTTTCCGTCAGACCACCGGGGTCACTCCGAGAAAATACAGAAAGCTGATCAGCGGCATCACATCGGCGGCGCCGTAATGCGTCCGCTGCAGGACACAAAAAGAGTTTCCGGACCCAACCTCCTGGTTGATCATGGAAACTCTTTTTCTTTTGTTACTTTTATTTGTCTCTTATTTGTTTTTTGGAGTTGTTAACCATGGGTTTTATCCATGTCTTTTTCTATGTCTTTTTCTATGTCCTTTTTATTCTATGTTTTAATCTTACGTTTTTTCGATATAGTATCCTCCTTTCTTCGTCTATAAAGGTCTGCGGCTGATCAGACAAGAAAGCCCCTGATCATGTCAGCATAGGCCTGACCAATAGGCAGATCATAACAGATCTTAAGACGGTTTCTGATTGTTTTCACCGCTGTCTGCTTAACAGGGTCATACCCTTCTTTCTCATAGGTTTCTTTCCAGATCCCCACTCCGCGCTTCTGCCAGGCCGGCAGCTTGTCATAATTGATCCCTCTGGAAAACAGAAGCTCATTCTTGAAGCTGACCCCTTTCCCTGTCAGTTCTTTGGTTGCCTGCCTTGCCGTCTTTCCCTCTTTTCGCAGCATCCAGTAGCAGCAGGAGTTGAGGGCATTCCTGTTGGCGTCCTCCTGTCTCCAGCGGAAATAGTCCTGTACTTTATCGATGTTGGGAAGAGGAACCACCCTGCAGTCAAAAACAGCAGCCTGTCCCAGCATCAGGGAGAAGACAGCGCTTGCCTCTCCGGCCAGGGTGGAGTTGAATTTCCGTGTCTTTCTTCCGAACGCATCCTCCTCCGGGGCGAACAGAAGGGAAATCTCATCGCTCTCCGTGTATGCATAAACTACACGGAATCCGCAGTCCATCAGAGCCTTGGCCGTATTGACCATCAGATCTCTGAAACGGACGTCAAATGGTGCCTCAAATTTGCACACTTCCCTGGTGAGGCGGGTGAATCCCCGGCCGTCAAGCCTCGCCGCAAGATACATTTCAGGCAGAATCACCTGATCCAGGGACTGTTCGTAAATCCGCATTTTTTTATCAAATTCGTCAAAAATCATCTCTGTTCCCTCCGGATTATCCTTTCTAAATTGCGGCCATGTTCCAACGCCCGCAGGCAGGTAAGAAGCAGCGGGGAAAGCGGCTGTAAATGCCGGGCCCGCAGCAGCATTACTTTTTACTCTTAGTTCTGATAACAGAATAAAAGGTTTTCCGGAAAAAGTCATTCGACCAGTAGTATAAAAAACGGGCAAAAAATAACCGGCAGAAGTATCGCGCCGGAGCAGCGCGGCATTTCTGCCGGTAAGTAAAAAGCTGTCAAGAAAAAACAGATAATCTGTCATCAAGGTGCGGTTTTCTCCGCGCTCACCATGACCGACGCCGCGTAGAGCTCCGCCGCATGGCGCAGTGCCGAGTCGTCGGTATGAAAAAGCGGCTTGTGAAGTTCCACCGGCTGCTCTCCCGCTGCCGTGCTCCCCACCCAGTAGAAAAAGGACGACACAAAGGAGCGGTAGCGGGCAAAATCCTCGCTGGTAAGAGAAGGGGGAGCATCCGTCACCTCACATCCTGTCGACGCGGCGCATTCTCTGGCCAGGGCAGTCATCTCAGGAGAATTCCAGACTGCGGGGATCCGGTCTGTCCAGTTGATCTCGGACTTGCACTCATAGGCCTGCGCCGTGGAGTCCGCGATCGTCTGAATACGCTCGATGGCCCGGTCCAGGGCATGGTCAGAGAGCGACCTGACTGTCCCCAGTATCCGCACCCTGTCCGCGATCAGATTGATGGTACTTCCTCCCTCTATCATATTGATGGTGAGAAGGACAGAATCCAGGGGATCCGTATTGCGGCTGACCACAGTCTGCAGTGACTGCACGACCGCGGCGGCGCAGACGATGGGATCGACACACAGATGGGGCATGGAGCCGTGCCCGCTGACCCCGTGGATCACGATCTCATAATTCCGCTTTCCTGCCATCAGGGGTCCCTGGTGGCAGGCGATTCTCCCGGCCTGTACCGAAGGCCAGTTGTGGATGCCGAAACACAGGTCCGGATGAATATGGTCGAAAAGCCCCGCCTCGATCATGATACCCGAGCCCGCGGCGCCCTCCTCGGCGGGCTGGAAGACCAGGTCCACATCCGCGTGCAGAGCGCCGTCCTTTCTGGCCCTCTGCAAAAGAAGGGCCGCCCCCAGCAGGGAGGCAGTATGGAAGTCGTGCCCGCAGGCATGCATGACACCGGGGTTCTGCGATTTCCAGGGACTCTCGAACTCCTCCGTCTGCGGCAGCGCGTCGATGTCCGCCCGCAGCATGATCTCCGGGACAGCACGGCCGCCATGGCCGCTGCCGGGGCAGGCTTTGATCTGAGCGGCAAGACCGGTTCCGGTCGAGGTTTTGACAGGAAGAATCCGAAAATCCGGAAGCTGCTCCAGAAAGCCTCGGATCTTTCCGGTCGTCTCGAATTCCCTGAGCGACAGCTCCGGATGCATGTGCAGGTCCCGCTTGAACTCAAGTATGCTGCGGTATTCCTCTTCCCTTAATCTATAGCATTCCATATCTTATCCTTTCCCTGGTCTATATCTGATCATCAACCTGCCTGACAACCGGATCGCCGTTACACTCGTTTTTTGCACCGGGAGACAAAGAACCTCCCTTCAGGCAGGTCTGTAGCCAGTAACGATCATCTTCCCGGAAACGTCTTCCCGCTTTCTGAAAACAGCT
>JAUNEM010000057.1:2569-7989 GCA_030525515.1 Eubacteriales bacterium | reverse complement strand
TCTGAAAACAGCTTTCTAAAAGCATCTCCCTTACTGATTGCCTGTAATTTTATCAGACATTATAATATATGTGATTAATTATACCTAAAAACGCATATTTGGGGGATGCATACCTGAAAAAAATGATGAGTGGAGGATAAAACAGACATATGAAAAAAGAGACAAATACGATCAAAGAGATCATCGGCCGCAACGGCATCATGATCATCGACGGCTCCATGTCCACTGCGCTCGAGCATCTGGGTGCCAACCTGAATTCCAAACTGTGGACCGCCAGGGCTCTGGCGGAGTCCCCGGAACTGGTCCGACAGGTACATCTGGATTATTTCCGCGCAGGCGCGGACTGCGGAATCACCTGCAGCTATCAGGCGACCATCCCGGGGCTGACCGCCAACGGCTATACGCAGGAGGAGGCCGAAAAGCTGATCGCCCGCTCTGTTGAGATATTCATCGAAGCCCGCAGGCAGTGGTGGGAAGAGGAAGGCCAAAAGGCAGGCCGGGCCTGGCCCCTGTGTCTTGCGGGCATCGGACCTTACGGTGCCTATCTGGCGGACGGATCGGAGTATCGGGGAAAATACGGAGTAGGCGATGATGTACTGGACGGCTTCCACCGCCGCAGAATGGAAATCCTTCACCGGGCAGGCGCGGACATTCTGCTCATTGAGACCCAGCCTTCTCTCCATGAGGCTCTTCTCGCGGCAGACATAGCCGAGGAACTGGGAGCAGACTACTGGATCAGTTTCTCCTGCGCGGACGAAAAACACATCTGCGAGGGTGACCCCATCCGCAAGTGCGCGGAGGCCTTTGCAAAAGACCACCCCCGCCTGAAAATGATCGGTGTCAACTGCACCAAGCCGGTCTATATCACCGGTCTGATCAAAGAACTGCGCGCCGGTCTGCAGGCTGCGGGAAGCACCCTTCCCATCGGTGTCTACCCCAACAGCGGCGAAGAATATGATCCCGTCACCAAGTCCTGGCACGGCACAGGAGACGCGAAGAATTTCGGGGAATACGCCCTCGATTATATGCGGGCCGGGGCGGATGCCGTCGGCGGGTGCTGCACGACGGTGGCTTCCCACGTTGAGCAGGTCGTTGCCGCCAGAAAAGCCTTCCTCGACGGCGGCAGTGCCCGCGTAATGATTCCCTGACACACTGCGGCAGACATTTTTCGTGTCAATGTCGGGTATAAAAGGTCAGGAGGAGCTTCTGAATCTGCTCTGTATCCTGCCGCGGCATTACTTTTCGTCACTGTAAATTACATATCAAGGGGGTAACACCATGGCTGCGTTTACTGCTTTTTTGTACAGGATCGATGATTTTATGTGGGGTACCTGGATGACCGTCCTGCTGGTCGGAATAGGAATCGTCCTGAGCGTCCGTTTCGCCTTTCGCTACCAGCGCAAGATCATCTTTAATTTCAAAAACACCTACGGCAAGATCGGTGCCAAAGGCGAAGGCGAGGGCACGATCTCCGGCTTCCGGGCCGCCTGCACCGCACTGGCCAACACTGTCGGCACCGGCAACATCAGCGGCGTCGCGACGGCGATCGTCTCAGGCGGCCCCGGCGCGCTCGTCTGGATGTGGGTTTCTGCCTTTTTCGGCATGTCCACAAAGGCCTGTGAAATCATCATCGGCCAGCGTTACCGCGAGCACTACAAGAAGTCCATGAACGAATATGTCTGCGACCGCTCCTTTGTCCTCAAAAATGCCTTCGGCTGGAAAAAGGGTGCGGTCCTGCTGGCGGTCTTCTGCTTCGTGTTCGGCCCCTGGACCTGCTGCGTCCAGACGGAAGCCGTGACCAGCTCCATGAGCCAGGCCTTCAATATACCGCCCCTGGGCTCCGTGATCATCATCGGCATCACCTGCATCGTGACGATCTGGGGAGGCCTGCGGCGTATCTCGGACGTCATGTCACGCGCCGTCCCCATCATGGCGGTCCTCTACATCCTCATGGGCTTGGGTGTCCTGATCCTCAACTTCCAGCATATCCCCGCAGTTATCGCCCTCATTTTCAAGAGCGCTTTCAGCCCCACTGCCGCTGTCGGCGGCTTTGGGGGGGCCACTGTCCGGGATGCCATCCAGTACGGTGTCGCGAGAGGCATCTATTCCAATGACGCCGGCACCGGCTACGGCATGATTGCCCACGCATCTGCCCAGACCGATCATCCGGTCCGTCAGTCCCTCTGGGGCTGGGGGGAGGTTTTCATCGACACTTTCATCATCTGTTCGATCACTGCCTTCACCATCATTACGACCGGCTCCTACACCACCAGCGATGCCACCAGCGGCGCACTGACGACCGTCGCCTTCACCAGCGCCTACGGCGCGATCGGCGGCAAGATGACCGCAGTTGCCATCGCCGTCTTTGCCTGGACGACCATCATCGGCATGTATTACACCTGCGAGAAATCCGTCAACTACGCCTTCGGCGACACCGAAAAAAACAGAAAAATGATGCCGGTCTATATGATCTACTACATGCTGCCATGCGTCATCTTCTACAACATAGAGGCAGAGGCCCTCTGGGCTTTCACGGATATCCTCTCCGCCCTCTATGTATGCATCACGGTCTTCATCATCGTGGCCAAGCGCAAAGAGATCTTCCGTCTCTTCGACGATTTCTGGCAGCGCTACCTGCCCGAGAAAGAAGCAGGAAAGAACCCGCCTTATGTTACTTTTGACTGCAGGGAGGATTAAGGGATCGCGCCCTTAGGAGGTCGCCTGAGAGGTTACTTCCTGTGGAGTTCAGTTTTTTTCGCAGAGTTGTACTAAGGCTCGCTTATAGTCAGAACGGATCGGACCAAACTCGTCTCCCGTGTTGAAGACACGGGAGACTCAAACAGTGTGGTCCTAAAAAACCCGGCCATGAGGGCCGGGTTTTTTATCCGTTCTTTTGTATAAGCTTCGCCAAGTACAACTGGCTGCTCAAAAAGATTCACTCCACAGGAAGTATACCTCTCAGGCTCCAATTTCCTGCCGGGCTGTGGGATGAATACTATTCGCACTATCGCACTAAAGCGCTATTCGCATGGCACGGCAGCTCTTCTGCTACAGGTATTTTCCGTCCTTTCACAGGGAGTCGGGATCAGAAGCCGAGGTTGTCGTTGACGAGGATGACCTGGATCCTGCCGGGGTGTTTGGAATAGCGGGTGATCAGGAACTGGCAGCAGATCGTGTCGGGGGATTTGCAGTTCATGCAGGAACCGGTCGCCGCGCAGGGAGTCTTCAAACCGAATCTCTGGGCATTGATGGGAGCAGCCACATTGCGGGCGCGCTTCATTGCACCGTCTACATCGTCACAGATCTTGTTCATGCCGACAATAAACAGGACGTGTTTGGGACCCTGGGCAATGGCGGAGACGCGGTTGGCGTTTCCGTCGATATTGACAATGATCCCGTCCTCGGTCATGGCATTGGCGCTGACAAGGAAATAGTCGGCGTCATAGGCCGCCAGCATGGCAGCGCGTTTGTCTTCCATCTTGTCGCGGTCGATAAAAGTGTAATTTCCTTCTGCGAGAGCCTGGGGAAGTCCGATCTCATGGGCGCTCATTGCGCCTCCCATCGTGACTGTGCTGCCCTCAGGGATCAGTGAAAGGGCGAGTTTGAGAGCATCTTCCTTGTTTGCAGCATAATGGGCGGTCATGTTGCGGGATTCCAGCCCCTTGATCACCTTCTGAGCCAGCAGTTCGTTTCTTTTTACGATATTTTCATTCATTTTTACCTTGTTTCCTCCATATCGAAGCGCTATGCGCTGGGACGCCCGATGAGAGATCCGCGATGGCAGTGTCTCCTACGGGATTAACGAGGTCTGCGGCGCTTCTGCGCTTCCTTGTCATTTCGGGCCGCGAACATGGACAGCCGGCGGCCTCCTTTTCTGTATTTCTCACTTCGGTTTCATCTTATCACACAAATAACAGTTTGATTTATCTAACTTTTTCGACGACAATTTCTGAAAAGAAAAAACCGGCTTACTCATGACTGTTATAAAGTCATGGGTATCGCGTGAAGAATAAAAAATTTTTTATGGGGCAGACCCAAAGCGGAGGATGCCTTTTTTGACTGCTTTTTTCTAGTTCTCTTTTCTATATTCACGGGGAGTGCATTCGTAAATCTCACGAAAAATCTTGCTGAAGTAGCTGTCAGACATAAAACCGCATTTTTCGGCGATCTCGGAGATGCTGTGCCCGGTTCCCAGGAGGAGGGAGGCAGCCATCTGAGTCCGGTATTCGATCAGGAAGCGGACCGGTGTGCGGTCGACCGTTCGCTTGAAGCACCTCGTGCATTCCCTGGAACTGATGCCCGCCGCCTGCGCAATCTCCGTCACTCCAATCTGATCACTGTAATGTTTGTAGACATAGTCCAGCATCAGCTTCATCCGCTCGAGATCCCGGTCATTGCCGGCCTGGTCCCTGGCAAGAATCTCCGCGGCCTCCTCGGAGAGCAGGATCAGAAAGTCTCCCAGGATCTGCCTTACGGTCAGCTCATAGCCCTTGGGTTCCTCTCTGAGAACAGCAAGAAACTCCAGGATATAAGCGATCAGGCGGATTCTTCTCTCAGTGTCGGGCTTTATATGCAGGACGGTCAGGGATCTGGACCGGAGCAGCGGTGAAAAATACTTTCTGTCCAAATAACTTCCGAATTCTCCGCCCGGAAAGCGCGTATCACAAGTCAGGGAGTAATAGCCGCCTTCCGTCGGAAAGTCATAGGCGTGCAGGATGCTGCCGTTGATAAAAACAGCCTCACCCTGATGAATTTCCACGGTATGCTCCGGTGTCTGTAGAAGATACGCCCCTCTCTCCGTGTAATTAATCTCAAACCAGTCGTGCCAGTGCCAGGGAATATGATGCCCTATAAACGAATTGCTCTCGTTGAAGTTGCATACAAAGGGCAGGCCTCCGGATTCTTCCTCTATAAGCTCTTTACTGTCATTTGCCAGAACAAGTCTTTTTTTCTGATAACGTATCATTTCCGATCCTCTTCTGTCTTAATAACTGAATAAAAAAAACGAACATAAAAATCGCATTCAGGAAGATGCATATCGTCTATTATCTGCTGTTCTAGGTCGGTTTTATTATATTTTATAGTCCCTTTGTCACAATTACAAGCTGTTTCACCACCTATCTCCCATGTAATTCATGTGTTTCCTGTAAAATAAAGTCTTCACTGAGCATGTCAGTTTTTTTACATTTTCAGTCAGCAAACCCTCTGAAATTGTTACGGTAAAGCACCTATAATCAAATCATCAAAGAAAACAGCATGTCACAGAAAATCAGAAACCCAAAAACAGAAAATCAGATAATCAGGAAATCAGGAAAAAGGTACAGGAAAACAATTCACCTGAAACATTAATGATTGGTAAAAGAGTAAAAAATCTTGTCGATACAAGATTTTTTACTCCGGATGTTTTGCCGCAAAGCGGC
>JAUNEM010000057.1:0-2469 GCA_030525515.1 Eubacteriales bacterium | reverse complement strand
AAAAAATCTTGTCGATACAAGATTTTTTACTCCGGATGTTTTGCCGCAAAGCGGCTCTTACATCCTGTGTTCCTTCACCGTTTTCGCCTGCGCGAAAACGCCTCAGGGAGCCGCTCTGACGAGCGGCATGCTGTGGAAAGAGTAAAAAATCTTGTCGATACAAGATTTTTTACTCCGGATGTTTTGCCGCAAAGCGGCATGATCGGTAAGACTGAATATCAAACAGTGAAAAAACAAACATGAAGAGGAAGATTCAAAATGAAAAAGTTCAGAAAAGTCTTGGCCACTGGTATAATTGCCATAATGTGCCTCACCGCCTGCGGAAGCAGCGCGTCGGGAAGCGGCTCTGCAGGAAATGCATCTGCAGGCAGCGCCTCCACTGCCAAGGGAAGCAGCGCATACGATGTGTGCTACGTCTCAACCGTAGAAGATGAATGGCTTACAGATCTGCTGAATGAAATGAACGCAAGTGCAAAGAACAACGATGTAGCGCTGGAAGTCAAACATGCCGGAAATGACTCCTCCAAGGTCATTCAGTGCATCGAGCAGGCCAAGTCAGAAGGTAAGGAAGCCACCATCGTCAACGTGGCCTACTCCAGTGACGTGACAGCCTGTGTAGAAGCTGCCGGCGACATGAACCTGGTATTTGTCAACCGCCTGCCTGAGCCCGATGATTACAATCTGCTCGGCGGGACAATCGCAGGTGTTGCCTCTGATGAAAACCTCGCAGGCACCTTCCAGGGCGAATTCCTTGCAGACTACTTTAAGGAAAAAGGTCAGACAGATGTCCGTTATCTGCTGCTCCAGGGGCCTCTGGATCTGTCCCACTCCGTCATCCGTTCCCGGAAGCCTCTCGAAATCCTCAAGGACGCAGGCTTCAACATGGTTGAAGCCGCTACGATTTCTGCAGATTATGACCGCGCAAAAGCTCAGCAGGGTGTAGAATCCTTCCTGGCTGCAGGCACAGAGTTTGACTGCATCATCTCCAACAACGACGCAATGGCACTCGGCGCAATCCAGGCCCTGGAAAACAAAGGCATTGACCCCGCCTCCGTCCCGATTGTCGGCATCGATGCAACTGCTGACGCAGTGGAAGCAATTCAGAACGGAACCATGTCCATGAGCGTCTTCCAGAGTGCGGCAGGACAGGCAGAAGCAGCTATCCGCATCGCCAAGAACCTGATTGACGGCAAGCCCGCCGGCGAAGGAACCGGCTGCACAGTATCCGATAAGTGTGACAGCCTCTTCTACGTACCCTTTGAGAAAGTCACTCCCGAGAACATACAAGATTACGTGAAATGAAGAATAATTACATGAAATGAAGAAAAGACAAAACAAGTATCTACTGCGCTGCATGTACCTTAACCAGACATCGATGGGAATCTATCTTCTGCTCATAGGGGCAGTCCTGCCCATGATCCGGGCGGAGTACGGCCTGAGCTATAAGCTCAGCGGAGCTATGATGGGAATACAGTCAGCCGGCTATTTTCTAGCCGGTCTGGCTGCTCCCCTGCTTCCGGGCTGGTTCGGTATCAAAAAATCCTATTTAGTCCTTGCCAATCTCGCACTTGCAGGTCTCGGCATGATCATGTTCACCGGCCGCCCCTTACTCCTGCTCTGTGCCATGCTCATGACCGGGCTCAGCAAAGGATCCTGCGGAAATTACAACAATTCCATCGTCAGCAACCTTTCCGGAAATGACGCTTCCAAACTCAACTTCCTGCAGGCCTGCTTTGCCGTCGGCGCCTGTATCGCGCCTTTTATCGCCTTTGTCTGCGGAGACTCCTGGAGGATGGCCTTTACAGCAGAGATTGTGATCGGTATTGTCATCCTGCTTTATTGCCTGAGGATGAAGATCGAAGACGGCGCCTACCCGGCACCCGGCAGGGGCAGGGAAATGGACCTGGGCTTTTTCACCAGTAAAGTCTTCTGGATCTGTGCCGCTTTCCTCTCCTGCTACATGGCCATCGAAGCCTGCATCATGGGCTTCCTGGTCACATACTATGTCGACACAGGCCTCGTTCCGGAGGGAAAGGCACAGGTGCTCTCCATCCTGCTCTGGGCGGCTGTTCTCATCGGCCGACTTGCCTGCGCAGCCCTCAGCCGTATCTTCCGGCCTGCACATATGCTCCTTGTCATGTCCATCGGTGTGGCTGTCAGCTTCATCCTGTTTATTTTCGGAGGCTCGATTATTCCTGTTACTATCGGTTCTATCGGACTCGGACTCTTTATGGCCGGCATGTACGGCACAGCCATCGGTGATGTCGGTGACCTTCTTGAAAAATACTCTTTGAGTATGGGAATGCTGATCGTTATTCCGGGTCTTGTATCCACCCTCATGCCCAGCCTCATCGGTATCCTGGCTGACCTCTGGGATATCCGCAAGGGCATGATGTCCATCTTTGCTCTGATCATCCTGCTGCTGGCAGTCACCCTCGCTGACCTCAGGCAGAAAAGGTAATAACCCCC
>JAUNEM010000225.1 GCA_030525515.1 Eubacteriales bacterium | reverse complement strand
ATTCGTACTCCACGGTTGCCGGGGGCTTGGGAGTGAAATCATAGAGGACGCGGTTGATTCCGGGAACCTCGGTGATGATCCTCTGCACCAGGTGGTCGATCAGGTCTGCGGGCAGGTGCTCAACAGTGACTTCCATGACGTCGGTAGTGTTGATGGCGCGGATGATGCAGGGCCAGTCAAAGGTGCGCTTGCCGTCCTTGACACCGGTGGACTTGAAGTCCGGAACGACGGTGAAATACTGCCATACCTTGCCTTCGAGGCCGTTCTTCGCGAACTCCTCGCGGAGGATGGCATCGGACTCGCGGACTGCTTCAAGGCGGTCACGGGTGATGGCGCCGGGGCAGCGGACGCCCAGGCCGGGGCCGGGGAAGGGCTGGCGGTCGACCATATTCGAGGGAAGACCCAGGGCTCTGCCCACTTCGCGGACTTCGTCCTTGAAGAGGGTGAGGACGGGTTCTACCAGCTCAAACTTAAGATCCTCGGGGAGGCCGCCTGCGTTGTGGTGTGCCTTGATACCGGCTTCGCTCTCCAGAATGTCGGGCCAGATGGTGCCCTGTGCCAGGAACTCGATCCCGTCGAGTTTTCTGGCTTCTTCCGCGAAGACCTCAATGAACTCGCCGCCGATGATATGTCTCTTCTCCTCGGGATCGGAAACGCCTGCCAGCTTGTCCAGGAAGCGGTCTGTCGCGTCGACATAAATGAGGTTGGCGTTCATCTCGTCGCGGAATACTTTGATGACCTGCTCGGGCTCGCCCTTGCGGAGCAGTCCGTGGTTGACGTGGACACAAACGAGGTTCTGGCCGATGGCTTTGATCAAAAGGGCCGCAACGACGGAGGAATCCACACCGCCTGAAAGTGCCAGGAGAACCTTCTTGTCCCCGACCTGCTCCTTAATCTCTTTGATCTGTTCATCAATAAAAGCCTGCGCCAGAGCGGGCGTATTGATTCTTTCCATATTATCCGGACGTCTGCGTGTCTGCATATTCTATTTGTCTCCTTTCCGGTAAGCCGCCAAAAATGGCGGCATCGATTGGGAATCGCAGCAGCCGCCGCCTGGCGATTGCCGAAGATCCTGCTCCTGTCTTTCTCCGCCCGCTTCTGCATATCTTTACATTGCGAAAGGAAGCGGCGCTGGTATCTCTCTATTTTTTAAAAAAATATATAGAATCATACCACAAATATTCGAAACTGCAAGAAACAATTTCAAATTATCCGGGATATTTGGGGCTGGGGCCGTACTGGTTGGGTCCGGGAAAACTGTCCTTGCACATGAAAACCAGCAGAATGATCCAGCCAATCATCGGAACAAATATAATCAGATACCACCAGGCCGATTTGCCGATATCATGGAGACGGCGGATTGCGACTCCAAGGCCCGGCAGAAACAGCACAAGCGAAAGGAGGGAAGAAAGAAGATTGACATCTCCCTCGTGATGGACAAACAGCATCCCTCCTATGATAGATGCAGCCATGGAAACAATGAGTGAAAACAGGGTGAAGTACCAGTATTCACTCCTGCGGGCTCTGCCGCTGAAACTCACGAACTTCTTGACAAGGCAGGTCTCTACCGCCTCGGCAAATGACATGCCGGGGGTGGGACCGCCGCCGTAGCCGTAACTGCCCTGAGTTTCGGCATAGCTGTCGGAAGAACTGTGGCTGGTCTGGCCTCCGGCATAGCTGTCGGAAGAGGTGTAGCTGCTCTGGGTTCCTGCGTAGCTGTCGGAAGAGGTGTAGCTGCTCTGAGCTCCGGGGTATCCGTCAGAAGCGGCACTGTCGTCAGCTGTTCCAAAGCTGCTGTCTGCTGTTCCATAGCCGCCTGCTGCAGTGCTGTCCGCAAATGGATTCTGGTCAGGCGCCTGCATATGAGTTGTCTGAGGGGCTCCGCAGTTTGTGCAGAAAGATGCGCCGTCGGGTATCTGCTGCCCGCAATTAACGCAAAAAGCCATAAGTATTCCTCCTGTAAATGCTGTCAAAGTCAAATAATAACCGGACACAGGGCAGATTCTGTCGGTTCAGGTCCGTCTCCGCCTGTGTTCAGAAAGATAATACCACTTAAAAGAAATCTTCTCAATTACCGTCTTTCTCTCAATGATAATTTGTTACGCATTGATGATTTGGCGCCGCATCGGCGATCTGTCTCTGCATGGTTACAATGCATCTCATACCGGAACTCGAGGTGCTTCCTGTAAGGTTTACTCTGGTTATAAAAGAGTGCCCGGCTCTTTGAAATCCGTGAAATCTTTTGAATCTTTTAAAATAAAGAAAGAACTTTTTCAATAATATGGTATGATATATGCTGTTACAGCTGATTCCGCTCTATTTTCAGACAGGCTTCCCGGCAGTGTTCCGGAGCTTTGTAATGAGCCGGGACTCATCGTAGCCGCATTCCCTGAGAATTGCGCTCACGCGTTCCCGCTCGGTCGACAAGAGATCCATCTGGCCGGCGGTCACCTCGATTGTCGGAATCTCCCGGCTGTGACGGACGCGGAAATCGCGGAAGCCAAGTTCATGCAGGGCTGTCTCAGCCTGTTCCGTCCTCCGGAGGATCCGGGCAGTCAGAGCCTCTCCGGCAGGAGTCCTCGTCGCCAGGCAGGCATAAGCCGGCTTATTCCAGGTGAAAAGACCCGCCTCTTTTGATTTCCTTCGGATCTCTTCTTTAGTCAGTCCGCACATGCGCAGCGGCGAGAGAACTGACAGTTCCTGCAGTGCCCGCATTCCGGGGCGGTCCGAGGCATCATCGCTGGCATTCGTTCCGTCCAGAAGAACCGTGTATCCGTCTGAAAGAGCCCGGCTGCTGATCGCTCCGAAAATCTGCCGTTTGCAATAATAGCATCTGTCTTTTGGATTGGCGGCCACTTCCGCGCACGACAGAATGTCTTTTTCAATGATCACGGGAGAAACCCCCAGCGACCGGGCAAGGCGCAGGGCATCCCTTTTTTCAAACTCCGGCTGAAATGCGGTGCTGACATAGTAGGCACCGACCTCTGCCCCGTAATGCAGAGCGGCCCACAATAAATAAGAGGAGTCTACCCCTCCGGAAAACCCCAGGGCAAGGCGATTGTATTTTTCAAAAAATTCTTTTAAAGTCATTTTTAGTGCCATGACCTCCTGTTTACAAACACATGTGAATAAACTACGCGCTGCTCCGCTCTGATTTGCGCGTCAAGTTCACAGGCTCCATTTTTAATCTGATATTCAACACTCTCTTTTAATATGATAGAAAGGATAACATATGAGCAAGACAAAAGTGTACATCGATGGACAAAGCGGTACAACCGGACTGCAGATCTTTGACCGGATCGGCGCCAGAGATGATCTGGAGCTGCTGCGGATCGACGAAGACAAGAGGCACGACAACGATGAGAGGCGCAAATTTATCAACGCTGCCGACATTGTCTTTCTGTGTCTTCCCGATGACGGAGCCCGCGAAGCGGTCTCTCTGATCGAGAATCCCGATGTGCGCGTGATCGATGCTTCAACCGCCCACCGCACAAATGACGACTGGACCTATGGGTTCCCGGAGCTTTCCCCGGAACAGCGCGACGCCATTGCTCACAGCAGGCGGGTCGCCAATCCCGGCTGCCATGCCACAGGCTTTATTTCCTGTGCTGCCCCGCTGGTGCGTATGGGCATCGTCCCCGCTGACTATCCCTTTACCTGCTTTTCCCTCACCGGTTATTCGGGCGGCGGCAAAAAGATGATCGCCTCTTATGAAGCCTCCGACAAGGCACAGGCCCTGTACGCTCCCGGAATCTACGGCCTGACCCTTCATCACAAGCATATTCCGGAGATGCAGAAGGTCTGCGGTCTTGTGGCTCCGCCTGTTTTCCTTCCGGTTGTAGATGACTATTACAAGGGCATGGCCACCACGATCATGCTTCATAACCGCCTTCTGCCGGGGTCTCCCTCCGCTCAGGAAATCTGCCGGAAACTGCAGGAATACTACAGCGAATCCCACTTTGTGAATGTTCTTCCTTTCGGAGAAAACAGTTCCACGATTTACGCGGCGGAGCTTGCCGGCACCAACCACCTGAAGCTGGTGGTCTGCGGACATGAAGATCAGACTACTGTCACTGCCCTCTTTGACAACCTGGGCAAGGGCGCTTCCGGCGCCGCCGTCCAGAACATGAACATCATGCTGGGCAT
>JAUNEM010000224.1 GCA_030525515.1 Eubacteriales bacterium | reverse complement strand
GACAAGGGCTATGTCCGGATTCGAAAAAAAGGATCCCGTGACTACAGTTACGAATATTTGTCAATGAATAATAAAGCCCGGCAGATGGCGTTTTCACCACCTGCCGGGTTTGTTTTTGGGAGACTAGTGTACGGCAGTCTTGATCACCATCCTCCCTGTCTGCCGCCTGTGTGGTCGCCGTGGCCGCCCATGCCGCCATGACCGCCCATGCCGCCGCCTCCCATCTGGTTTGCCAGGGAGGTGGTCTCGGTACCGTTTACAATGAGTGTGCCGCCGTTGAGCTGGCCTGAGCCGTCGTAGTCGAAGGGACTCTGGGCTGTAATGTCAAGTGTGCCTCCGTTGATGATCAGATTACCGTTGGAATCCACTGCGTCGGTGTCGCCGGAACCCATGACGATTGTGATCGTGCCGCCGTTGAACTCGGCTGTGGGAGTCGTGATCTGTGATTTCTGGCCTGCATTGATGCCGTCGTCGGAGGCCGAGATGCTGACGGTGCCGTCATTGATCTGGATCCATGTGCCTTCAATGCCCTCCCGGCCTGTGAGGGTCAGCGTACCGCCGTCGACCTGGGCGATGGTTGTCGCGTGGACTGCGTCGTCGCCTGCTTCAACTGTGAGATTTCCGCCCCGGATATAAATATATCCCTTGGTGTTGTCCTCGTCATTTTCCGAGTGCAGACCGTCTTTGGAAGTGGAGATCGCAACGGTGCCATCCGCCATCAGAATCGAATCGTTTGCCTCGAGCGCGTCAGAGGTGCAGGTGATGTTGATTGTTCCGCCTGTGATTTTGAGGTCGTCCTTGCTGCTGATTCCGTTGTCGGTGGAGGAGATGTTCAGAGTACCTTTGCCGTTTAAGGTCAGATCATCTCTGGAAAAAATGACTGCGTCTGTATTGGTGTCGCCGTCGGCGGTGAAGGTGCCGGTGACAGACAGTGTGTTTTCGGATTCTGTCGTGGTGACAAAAACCTTATCCGCGTTCTTGACGTAGATGCAGGGAATGCTCTCATTTGTGATCGAGACCCCGTCCAGGACCAGCTGCACCTTGTCGTCATCGGATGCCGTGACCAGAATCTGGGCGTTGGATGCCGTTCCCTTGATCACATAGACACCGCCGGTTTTGATCGTGACAGTCTCGCCGTCGCTCACGGTGACGGCTTTCGCTTCACTGAGGTCGGCCTCCTGCTCGAGATCGCGGGAAGTGAAGAGGTCAGCGGTGTCCAGAGCGCTGCTATAGCCCGCAGAGGAATCGGAGACTGTGCCGGATGAAGCGGAACCGTCTGAAGAAGCTGTTTCATTCGTTCCATTTGTTTCATCGCCTGTTTCCGATGCCTCAGCGACTAAATAGGTGCTGCCGGAGGCAAAACCGTTTGCGTTGACGGCAGTTGTATCACAAAAAGCATGGAAGGCTGTCATCCCTCCCAGAAGGACTGCACAAAGGGAGGCTGTCATCAGTTTTGTGTTTCTCATATCTATACCTCACATTCTTTCCGGCCTTTTGCTGTAAAGGCCTGTAATAAGATTCGTACATCGGGTTTATATGTATATATTTACATGACTTACCTTTGAAGAACCTTAAAGAAAGCAGGGAAAATAAATTATTTTGAAAAAATATTTTTTGATTCCTGAACAGAAGCGGATAAAAATTACTGTTCCCGCCCTATCGAGGGCGTGAACACCATTCCAATGCGCCTGAGCGCGCGGTTTTCACCGTAAAATTCAGGTTTTCTCGGTAAAACCGCTCGAAAACACCTCGAGTTTCGTACCGGTCTGAAAAGTAACGGATAAGACCAAATAAGCCGAATAAGCCAAATAAAGTCACGCGGGTCAATACAGGGAGCTTTTTTCATGTTAAAATTATGATTGGAATGAAAAAAACAACTGAGGGCTGCCGGGGCAGGCCAATACAGGAGCCGGAGGCAGCCGGCAGGACATGACCGAATACATGAGCCGGGGGCAGCCGGCCGGACGTGACCGGACAAGACATGAGCCGGAGGCAGTCGGCATGAGAGGGCAGGCCAATGCAAGAGCCGGGGGCAGCCGGCCGGACAGGACCGGGAGGCAATCGGAGAAGATATGGATTTTTATGCTGAATATAATAAAAAACTCAGGACTCCGGACCAGGCCGTGCAGGCTGTTAAGAGCGGGGACTGGATCGATTACGGGACCAATGTCTGCTTTCCGACGCTTCTGGACGCGGCGCTGGCAAAACGCAGGGACGAACTGTACGATGTGAAAATCCGTGGGAATCTCTGCTTCGGACCGATCATGACGGTCGAGTGCGATCCGGAGAGGGAGCATTTCTGCTACAACAGCTGGCACTGCTCCTCCTATGAGAGGCAGCTCTGCGACAGGGGGCTCTGCAGCTACATTCCGATGATTTTCCGGAATCTGGAGCCTTATTACAGGCATTTTCTGACAGTGAACGTCGCCATGATGTGTGTGACCCCCATGGACAGGCACGGTTTCTTCAATCTGTCCTGCGGCGCGGGCATCGCGCAGGGAATCATCGAGAAGGCGGATATTGTCATTCTGGAGGTCAATGAGCACCTGCCGCGCATACTGGGCGGATTTGATGAGAGCGTGCACATTTCCGACGTGGATTTTATCGTCGAAGGAGAACACCCTCCGCTTCCGGAATTTCCGATCCCGGAGGCCGCCCCGGAGGAAATCGAGATTGCCAATATACTGGTTCCCTTTATCGAAGACGGCTCCACACTGCAGCTGGGAATCGGATCCATGCCCAACGTGGTCGGTTCGATCCTGGCTCAGTCGGATGTCAGGGACCTGGGAATGCACACGGAGCTCTGCGGCGACGCCTATTATGAACTCTACAAGGCGGGGAAGCTCACCAATAAATGCAAGACTTTCCGGCCCGGCAAGGGCGTCACGGGGATTGTGTTCGGTTCGAAGGCCCTCTATGACTGGGTGGACAGCAACCCCGGCGTGATCATAGAGCCGCTGGAATATGTCAACGCGGCCGAGACCATTGCCAGGCAGCACAAAATGATTTCCATCAACAACTGTATTTCCGTGGACCTGTACGGACAGGTCAACGCCGAGAGCGCGGGACTCCGCCACATCAGCGGGACAGGCGGCCAGCTGGATTATCTGACCGGGGCGGCCATGGCTCGCGGCGGAAAAGCCTTTATCTGCATGACCTCTTCGCACACGGACAAAAACGGCGTCCGCACCTCCCGCATTCTGCCTCATTTTAACGGGGAGATCATCACCAACCCGCGGAGCCAGAGCTATTATATTGTCACTGAATACGGCGCGGTCAACCTGACCGGCCGGACCACCTGGGAGAGGGCGGAGATGCTGGTCAGCATCGCGCATCCGGACTTCCGGGACGGGCTGATCCGGGCGGCGGAGGAACAGAAGATCTGGCGCCGCTCCAACAAGAGGTGATGGCATATATGAAAAAAGTGAGAATCACGGCCATGAGGGTGGCCCGCTACGATGACCTGATCGAAAAATACGAAAACAAGATAGAACACGCCTGTGACGTTCAGCAGGGGCAGATCTTTATTGCGGACGGCTGGAAGAAGCCGGAGGGCCTGTGCGACAGCGCCTGGGAGACCCTCTCTCCCTTTGTGCTCACCCTGTCCTGCGGCGGGGAGGACATCTACGAGGGCTGGATGAAGAACAGAAAATCCGCCATGATCTCCTGCAACGACGGCTTTCGCCCCGTCAGCTTTTACCTGGAGGCCATCGACAGCGACAGCTATGTTTTTTACGGGCATGAAGAGGCCGACGTCCCAGCGCTTGACGGCAGCTATCCCGGGATCCATACTCCCCGGGATCTCTATGACCTGCTCTGCGAAGTGTGGTGTGCCGGGACCTGCCCTCCCAGGATGCGCAGCGACTGGACGCCGGAGAACAGGACCCTGGGCCAGTGCTCCATCACAGCCTTCCTGACGCAGGATATTTTCGGCGGCAAAGTATACGGAATCCTGCGCCCCGCCGGAAACTATCACTGCTATAATGAAGTGGACGGAAAGGTCTTTGACCTGACCAGCGAGCAGTTCGGCGGCGAAGAACTGATCTATGAGAACAATCCCGAGCAGTTCCGCCAGGTGCATTTTGCAAAAGAGGAAAAGCGCCTCCGCTATGAATTGCTGAAAAAAAACCTGCGGGAACTCTGCCTGAGGAGATACACGTAAAG
>JAUNEM010000056.1:6224-15650 GCA_030525515.1 Eubacteriales bacterium | reverse complement strand
GCCGCCGCCCTCTGCATGGTCATCATGTTGTTGGAGACCCAGATGACGAGCAGGACCAGGGGAGTCAGCAGGTAGATCTTGCGGATGAGCTTAGAGAATTTCGGGAGCTTGCTCTCCGGGATTCCGGTCAGCCCGTATTTCTTCGCTTCCAGATGGACGGCGATGAAAATACCTGTGAAATACAGGATTGCGGGCAGGATGGCGCGCACCAGGATGTCCGAGTAGGGCACGCCTATGATATCAGCCATCAGGAAAGCCGCGGCGCCCATGATGGGAGGCATGATCTGACCGCCGGTGGAAGCCGCAGCTTCGACAGCGCCGGCGAACTCGGCCTTGTAGCCGGTCTCCTTCATCATGGGGATTGTGACGGAACCGGTTGTGACCGTATTGCCGACGGAGGAACCGCTGACCATTCCGCACAGGGCGGAGGAGATGACCGCGACCTTGGCGGGCCCGCCCGCGTAGCGGCCTGCGGCGCAGTTGGCCATATTGATGAAGAACTCCGAGATTCCCGTCCTCTCAAGGAAAGCACCGAAAATGATGAACACAACTATGTATTTTGAGCAAACATTGATCGGCGTCGACAGAATACCTGTCTTCGCGTAGAAAAGGTTTCTCACCAGATATCTGAGTCTGCCGACGACAGAGGGGTTGGTCAGACCATAAACGATCGCGTACACAATGAAGAACAGCGCCACGATCAGGATCGGCCAGCCTACACTACGCCTGGTCACTTCAAGAAGGGCCGCGACGCCGACAATGGCGATCACAATCTGTATGGACGTGAAGCGCGTTCCCTGCTGAATGATCTGTTCCGCGTTGAATGTGTAGTAGAGAAATGCGCCCGTGCCGAGCACCATTCCCACGATATCATACCAGGGAATATAGTTGACTTTCTGCTCACCCTTCTTGGCGGGATAAGTCAGAAATCCCAGCATAATGATCAGTCCCATGAAGGAAGTCAGACGGATTTCCTCAAGGAAAGTGGCAAACAGGGTCACCCAGATGCATAAAAGAGAGAAACCAATCAAAATGGCTTTGACGGCCAGAGCGGGCTTTCCGGTCCACACCCGGACATTCGACTCTCTGTCGTATTTTCGCATTACCTCTTCAAGGTCTTCCTGAACGAGCTCGTATTCCCGTTCTTTCACTTTACTGCTGCTCATCAGCACCTCCTAACCTGAAAAAAGCAGAAATGTGACAGGGCGACAGATGGTCTGCCGCAGGAAATTGTCTGATCTGCGCTCTGCCGGCGAAGAAAGGCTTCCCGCCCGGTTTATCGGAAATAGACAATTCCTTTCATAAGCCTCTGTCACATGTTTTTTCCAATTTCCTTTATTCCGTCGGCACCTTGACGCCGTGCTCCGCAAAATATTTTGCCGCACCGGCGTGGAAAGGAACGGCGATACCGGAAGTTGCATTTTCCACAGAGAGCTCCGCACCCTTCGCGTTCTCAAGGGTGATCTCTTCCTTATGATCAAAGATCGCTGCGGTCAGCTGGTAGACGACTTTCTCATCCAGGTCGGCATCCACGACCATCGTCGCCTTGATTGTAATTGTCTCAATCGGATCAGGCTGTCCGGGATATGTGTCTGCGGGAATCTGCAGCGGAGCGTAATAGGGGCAGATTTCCATGATCTTTTCACGGAGTTCTCCATCGATAGGGATCAGGAAGACACCGTTGGTGGTTGCCAGCTCGGTAATTGCCGATGTAGGCGCGCCCGCCACAATAAATGCCGCGTCGATCTGGCCGTCCTTGAGGGCTTCCTTACTGTCATCGAAACTCTGGTACTGAGGTTTGATATCATTCACGGTCAAGCCTGCTGCCTCAAGGACATCCACGGCATTGAAATAAACGCCGGAACCGGGGGCGCCGATCGAGACACTCCTGCCCTTCAGGTCGCTGACACTCTTGATATCCTCTTTCATGGTGATGAGCTGGACTGTCTCGGCATAGAGGGCGCCGAGCACACGGAAATCCCTGCAGGGGCCGTCTGTCTCAAAGGACTTGCTCCCCTCCCAGGCATATGTCATGACGTCTGACTGGGTAAAGCCCATCTGATAATCTCCGTCACCGATACTCTGAATATTCGCCTTGGAAGCAGCTGTTGACACTGCTGTCACACTGTAGCCTGTATAATTCTTCATGTACTGGGCCAAAACACCGCCAAACGCATAGTAGGTTCCTGCCGTTCCGCCTGTACCCATCATCATCCGCTGCCCCCCGCAGCCGGAAAGGGCCAGCATGCAGACAACCAAAAGCACGCACGCAACGGCTCTGCGCATTCGATTCCGCATAGTAACTCCTCCTTTTTATATGAAAATTGATGCCTGCATAATAATGAATAATTGTATACAGGCAAACACTTGAGTATTGTACCACATAATAAAGGTGTCGGCAAACCGTTAAATCCACTCTCGTTCGTTGCCCTGCACACATCTGCCGGAGTGAGGCCGGCAGCAAAAGTTTTCCGGACAAAAAAAGCCCTCTGCAATGCTCGCGAAATCCGGAACATTCAAAGGGCTCTTGCATTCATAGAAAGTGACTTAACTTCGCGGCCCGGGCCGCATTCGCTTCACAGGCCTTTAATCCTGCTCCAGAATCTTCATAATAATGTCGACACAGGTGGGAATACTGATCTTTCCGGTATCAAAACAGATCGTATAGTTATTGGCATTTCCCATTTCACATCCTGTGTAGGTTTTATAATAGGTTCTGCGCAGCTTATCGCGCTTCTCGATATATTTATCCAGATTCATGTCCCCGTTTTCGGCGAGTTCGCTCGCGACTTTTCTGCGGTCATTCACAGAAGCAAACAGGAAAATGCTCAGGGCATCAATGCCGGCTTCCTTGAGGATATGATCCGCGCAGCGGCCCACGATAATGCAGGGGGAAACAGCCAGCTCCAGGACGACCTGCTTCTGCGCGGCGAAAATCCTGTCATAGGAGCTGCTGAAAGAGACCGCGCTGTTGAGGAAAGAATTGAGCATCTTGGTGGAAGTGCTCATATCTTCGCTCTCCTGCTCGACTTCTTCCTGCTCATATCCGCTCTTTTCTACCGTTTTCTTTACAAAGTCCCTGTCATAATAGGGGATTCCGAGACGATCGGAAAGTGCCTTGGCCAGACTGCTCCCAAGGGCTCCGTATTCTCTGCTGATCGTGATCACAGGGTATTTCTTTTCAGCATCCATTCCGGGTTCTTTTACCGGCATGATTCTCCTCCTCTTTACTCTTGAATTCTGAAGTGTGGACGTGACAGGGGGATGGTTCGTTCCAATATAATGACCTGTCTTATGATGAGCTGTCTTCTCCGCGTTCAGTTCTGTGCAAAAAACAGAGCTTCCTGTGATGTCCTGCAGAAAGACAGCCGTATATCCCCCGGACAGTTCGTTCTCATTTTCCGGAACATCATAAATGAAATTGTAATACACATCCTCATTTCTTACAAGTACAAGAATGGCGCCGGACAAAAGGCCCTTTTGTCCGGCGCGGTTTTCAGCGTATCCATTTGTCTGTCAGTGTCGGTTCCGCATATCCCCAGTCCTCCGGCGCACTGTGGACGACCAGGGAAAAGCCGTTCTTTCTCAGCACATTTGCACTTGCCAGGTTCTCGATCATCGTGCTGGCGGTTATGATTTCAATATCTGTTTCGTCATACAGGTAATCAACCATCATGCCCAGGGCCTCTGTCGCGATTCCTTTTCCCCAGCATCGCTCCAGAAGCCGGTAACCCACGCTGATCTTGTGGATTGGATCCCTATATCCGTACATCTCGGCAAGACCGCAGAATTCTCCGTTCACGAAGATTCCCAGGATAATGGACTCTTTCATGCCCAGGTCGTAAAGATGTCGGATCACATACCGGACATCCTCATACTGACGCTCAAACAGAAATGTCGGCAGATATCTGTAAACCCGGGAGCTTTGGACCAGTTCTGAAAGGGATCCCGCATCCTCCGGTCCCAAAGCTCTCAATTCGATCCGGCCTTTTTTTATAAAGGGAACTTCTGAAAACAATTTCCGGCGGCTCATCCTCAACTCCTGTGCCGTTAAATCGGTCATCACACATCTCTTTGATCAAGTGCGGAAAATCACTTGTTCCGTCACTTCTTCCGGAATATCCTCCTCAGGGCATACAGAATCAGCGAGATGCCCAGAATCAGGATGATCACTGCGAACAGAGGCATACCGTTGGGAGTCACGGGTTTGATCTGGGTCTGGCACAATCTGCAGCCGCCTGAGAACAGGACGCATCCGACGATAACCAGGATCAGGTCGTTGATCTTTTCATTGAGTTCATCGAGCAGTACCTCATACCCGGTGAGCTCCAGATTGATCTTCAGCCTCCCCTTCATAATATCATTGAGGGCTTCGGCCAGCATCTGAGGGATTCTGGAAACTTTCTTTCCGGTATCGAGGACTCCTCTTCCAAGGGCAACGATCTCTTTTTCCAGAGCAAAGGACTTCTTGACCCTTTCCACCAGCTTGTCGGAAATCAGCTCAAAAAGGTTCAGTTCAGGGCAAAGGTGCTCCATCACGCCCTCAATAGTGAGGAAGGAACGCGCCAGCATGGTATACCGGCCCGGCATCTCGACATGGTGTCTCTCCGACAGGTCACAGACTTCTCCAAGTACTACGGAAAAGTCAATGTCATTGAGACTCGTGGCATTCATATATTTTGCGCTGAAGGCTTCCAGGTCCTCCTTGAGTTTATTCCGGTCTGTATTGGGGCTGCTGATTCCGATTGACAAAACGCTGTTCGTCATCGCTTCCGCATCGCCGCCCAGAAGACCCACGACCAGGTTCTGGAGCGCAGTCATGTCCGCCTCTGTGATCTGACCGATCATGCCGAAATCGATCCAGTGGACCTTGCCCCCGCTGGCCATGATATTGCCCTGATGAGGATCCGCGTGGAAAATACCTACATCAAATACCTGGTGCAGATAGCTGTCCACTATGTCTCTGCCGGCCTGTTCGGGATCCAGTCCCTGCTCCACAAGCTGGTCTTTTTCACCAATCGAACAGCCGTCTACATAGGTCATAGTGAAAATGCGTTCTGTCGTCAGTTCGTCGATGACCGCAGGGCATGTGACCTTGCCATCAGCCAGGATGACGTCTTTGAAAAATCTGGTGTTGGCCGCTTCGATTCTGAAATCCAGTTCTTCCCTGGTGACCTTCTCAAGCTCGTTGAGTATAGTCATCAGATCCATGGCTTCCCCGTTTCCGGAGGATGAGTCACCGCCGAGAAGGGGAGCCAGCTTTTTCAAAAGCTCGATGTCTTTTTCCATGATCTCCGCGATCAGGGGACGCTGAACCTTTGTGACAACTTTTGTGCCGTCGAGCAGTACGCCGTAATGCACCTGTCCGATGGAGGCGGATCCGATGGGTTCGTCCCTGAATTCAGAGTAGATTTCCTCTATCTTCTTTCCGGTCTCCGCTTCAATGATAGCGCGGGCAATGGCAGGATCCAGTTCCTTGACATTCTGCCTGAGCTTTTCCAGTTCCTCGCAGTAACTCGCCGGCAGCAGGTCTACACGGCTGGACATAATCTGGCCGATCTTGACATATGTGGGCCCGAGGTCTTCCAGGGTCGTCCTCAGTTCCTCCGGTGTGATGCCATTCGCGTAAAAATTGTGCTTCGCCAGCACGGAGAGCATCTGAGCGCCGCGCTTTTTGTCCTTCTTGCCTTTATCCCTGATATGGCCCTGCAGAAGCTTCTCCAGCTCCGGCGTCATCTCCAGGGGGGTGTGAGTGAACTGTGCCTTGATGTCCGCCAGTTCCCTCTGCAGATCATCCTTGCTGCGGGCGGGTGTTTCCTGCTCCTCGCCCGCTTCCTGAGAGCTTTTCCCGGCAGCTGCCTTTTCCAGCTGGTCTGTGACCGACTTCAGCTCTGCTTTTATCTCTTCCAGCCAGTCTTTTTCACCGTTTTCCGCAGCTTCCTCCGCCGGGACTGCATCCTCTGCTTTCGCATTCTCCTCTGCAGGAGCGGTGTCCTCTGTTCCGGCAGGCTCCTCTGCCTTCACCGTTTCCTCTGCAGGAACGGAATCCTGTGTCTTTATGTTGTTCTCTCCGGAATTGCCTTTCTGTACCTGAACGGTTTCCTCACCGGCATTTCCCTGCTGATTATTGTGCTTTTTCTTCCTGTTAGACATCTCAGTCCCCCCTTACTTTGTTCGAATCGGCCAGACCATAATCAGCCGGATGATTCCCACCAGAGCTGAAAAAAGGGTAACTCCTCCGATTACTTTGACGAAGGAATGCGGCCGCTGCCACCAGGGATTATTGAAAATAATAAGGCCGGAAAGGAACAACAGAATGCTCAGCAGCAACAGAATCCACCACCATTTTCTCCCCGCCCGGCGGGCATACAGCCAGGCATGGGCTCCGCTGTGCACGCCGTCGACCATGAGCAGAGTTCCAAACAGTACACTTAAAGCCTTCAGAATATCATCCCCGGAAACCAGAATATAGATCCCCAGGAGGATCAGCAGCAGTGCACAGATAAAAAGGATACAGGCGGACAGATGCTTTTGCCCCCCGACAAAATCCCATACCATCACTGCTCCGAGAATAATGATCACATATCCCAGAACATTCACGAGAGTATAATCATATTCTGTGGGAATGATCAGCATTAAAAGCCCCAGCATCATCATCACGATCGATGAAATGATCGTCTGCTGCTTTAGTTTGTCCAAAGCCTCAAAAAGCATATTCATTACCTCCTGTCACAATACTCAGGATCCTCTCCCGGATCCTTTGGGCGCCCGGAAAGTGTCCCCAAGTGCCCGAGCGGGCCCGGCATTTGCGTCCGCTATCCCCACTGCTTTAATCAGACTTCTTTATATCTCTTCTCTATGTCTTCCTGTAGGGTATTTTACAAAGGCATGGGCCTCCAGACGATCTTCCAGTCTCTCGATTTCCGCCTTCAGTTTCTTCATCTCCTCAGTGGCATTCTGCTCATCATAGAGAAGGGCGATCAGGTCATTCTGCACACCGATCAGATCAGCCCGGATCAGGTGAACCGGCTCAAGGCTTGCCGCCACCTTCTCGGCCTGCGCCTCCAGGCGCTTCTCCGCTTCCTTGTGCATGCGCTCGGCTTCCGCTTTCACAGCGGCAAGACGGGCCTGTACGCGCTCGGTCTTATAGACCACATCCGGATAAGCATCCGCAAAACGCGAATAGAAGTAGGACTTATTCGTGAGAATATGACGGACTTCCTTACTGATTTCCTCAGTGTTGTCCGCTTCACTGCTGTCAATTCCTCTCTTGACCAGTTTCAGAACGAAGAAGGAGACCACACAGTCCGCGGCAAACACCAGCAGAAGAAATGACGTGACAGCTTCCCTTACCAGCAATGAAAAGCTGTTCAGCAAGGGGTAAATAAGTCCCGGATTCAACAGATGTATGATCGCCACACCCGCGAGCCCGAACAGGATCAGGTTTCCGATCCAGATCCTTCCGTGCAGGTTCATGGGTTTCTGGCTGTAATCCCACCATCGGGCATGAAATATCTTTTCCAGAATCAGGCTCGTTAAATACTCCACCAGCCCGCAAATGACGAAGGACAAAGCAAATGTCATGACGAAGCCGGACTCAAGACTGGTAAGACGTCCTATGATCACCGTGATCAGGACAGCGCCGCCTCCATAGATCGGCAGTAAAGGTCCTGTCAGGAATCCGCGGTTGATAAACCGGTGATACTGCCTGTATTTCAAAATGACCTCCATGCACCAGCCCGCAAAGCCATATATGAAAAACAGGAGGATAACATTTACCCAATATTCCATATCTGATTGCTCCTATTGTCTTTTATAATTTCCCTGTATGTCTTAATGCCGCATTTGACAGCGGCTGCCGGTCTTATTCCGCTGCAGAGGCAGCGGTCGCCCCGGAATCTGCCGCTTCTTCCGTCGAAGAAGTATCCGCGCCGTCCCCGAAAAGCTCGTCGAGCCTGGCACTCCAGATGTCATCGAGCTCTTCAGCTGTTCTTATCTCGCCCTCATATTCAATTCCTTTTACCTCGGGATGCTTTTCCAGGTATTCCTTCAAATCGTATATAACAAGAATCCTGCTCAACTCGAGGTCTTGCTCCAGAGTATCAGCGGACTCACCTGTTTCATTGAACAGTGCTTCTACAGATGACAGATAATGATCGCCTTTTTCCGCAAATACAGCATCTTTGACAGGATATTTGCCTTCCGGATTGTTCTCATGAGTGAACAGGACGACATCCTCCGCAGAGTCCACAAACCGCAGCTGGTTTTCCTCATCCATCCTGTAATTGTTCTGGATCATATTGCAGAGCAGCCTGATTTCTTCCTGTTCATAGTCATCTTCATGGTATATATCGGTCGCCACAATCTGCACATCGCCGTTTTCCATCAATCCGGAATTGTGCTCTTTTATATACTCTTTCTCTGTCTCCCGGATATCGCTTGCGGCCTGGATCAGAGCGTCAAACGAATCAAACTCAAACTCATCCGCGTCACCGTCTTCCTCGCCTCCGATGAACCGGCCCAGAAGCACTCCCGCGAACTTTTGCAGGGATTCCTCGTCAAAATCAACAGATCCACTCTCTGATTTTTCAACGATCTCCTCAATAACCCTGCTGAACTGTCTGTTCACCAGGTCCATCTGGTCCCGGGCTGCTCTCACGATCGCCTCAGTATCTGTTCCCTCGGGGAGCAGGCCGTAAAGAGGACCTCCCTCTCCAAACAGCGCCTCAATCTTCTCAACAGAGATCTCCTGGTCCGGAGCCGCTTCCTGAGCTGCCTGAGCTGCGGACACTGCCTCCTGAGCCGCCTCCGTGGCTGTGGATGCTGTCTCCTGAGCGGCAGAAGCCGCCTCCTGAGCCGCCTCAAGGGCTGTGGACGCTGTCTCCTGAATTGCGGACGCTGCCTCCTGAGCCGCCTCCGGGGCTGTTGAAGCGGATGGAGCCTGGTCCGGGACCGCCGCCAGACTTGTGTCTGCGGCCTGACCATCAGATGCTCCTCCTGCCGCCTGCCCGGTAGATGCGCAGGAAATCGTCATAATCATCATCAAAACTGACAAAAAAACTGCTGCTGCCTTTTTCAAAAAGCAACACCTCCTTATCCATACAAATAAGACCCTCCTGAGGGTCTTGTTCCTCATGAAAAAACGGGAATCACCCCTGTGTGAATCAGTCACGTTATTCCGTAATAAAGCGGGTCTTCTTTTTGTGCGCGTATCTCATGCCTGTCATGAAGTGACAGGTATTGCCCGATGGACAATAAAAAGCCGTACAAAACCTCCTGTATAAAAAACGAGTATTTGTACGTATGTAAGCCTGATTCCATTCGGGCAAAGACAGGCACTTAACTGTATAAAGCTATAAATACTATACCGTCATGACAGGTTCAGGTCAAGGAAAAAGCCCCTGCCGCCCCCGGCAGGACAGCGGG
>JAUNEM010000056.1:0-6124 GCA_030525515.1 Eubacteriales bacterium | reverse complement strand
CATTTGTGTCACCAGCTCACCTTCTCCATTCTCATAGGTGAATTCTCCATATGCTCCGTTGATCATGGTCCACTGGGGCTGGACGTGTCCGATGTCCACATCGCAGATGACCGGGATTCCCAGTTCATCAAACGAATCGTGAAGGGCATCCGCATACTCATAGTCCTCGAAGATTTCCTCGGAATAGGTCCGTCCGACCAATATCCCGCGGGCATTCTCAAACCAGCCGGCGTTTTTTGCCTGCCACAGGGTCCTGCGAAACTCGGGCATGGTCAGCTGGCAGTTGTCCAGATACCAGAGCATCCCCTCCGGAAATCGGGAGCAGAATTCCCTCGTGTGATCGAAGGGGGTGCCGATGATGTAACGGAGTACGTCGATGCAGCCCCCGATAATCCTTCCGCTGACTTTCTCGCTGTCCTTTCCGTAAAGATGGCTGTAAACCACCGGTTCTGTCAGATTGTAATATTCATAATATCTTTCATCCTCGAACTCTTCCACCTGAAAAAGGTCAAAGTTCTCCTGTCTGGACCACCCGCACTCCTCCAGGATGCTGATTTGGTTTGTCAGCGACGGATGAAGTTCTTCCATCCCAAAGTAAAGGATGTTGTCCATGGTCGCCGTGGCAATATTGAAGGCGGTCGTCAGGTAGAAGTTGAGCAGACTGGAATCTGAAAAGCCCGTGACCCACTTGGGCTTCGAAGCGGCGATCCGCTCCGGGTCGAGAAAGGGAAGCATCTCGATCAGCAGCTCGCCTCCGAAGACCTGCGCGATCATACGGACGTCCCCATCTTCCCAGAGGGCCATGAACTGGTCCGCCCTCTCGCGGGGGCCGGAGCTGACCAGTTTCCGGTTGGTCCGCACATTTTCCGTCTCCATGATATGATACCCGAGACTTTCAATCTGGCTGTATGCCAGATCCAGCTTGATCTGATCTCTTTCTGTATAAATACCTGCGGAAGTCGCCGTGACTCCGATCAAATCTCCTCTCTGCATTCTCTGTGGATATATCATGTCCTTTTTCCTTTCTGCAATTATGTTATGCCAAATCCTGCCCGGGAAATGTCCTCCTCTGCAAATACCCCATATCAGATTCCGCCCGTCGATAAGATTGGGGAACAGTCTTCCTGAAACCATCTGCCCGGTACAGTCTTCCGGGAATGACATCCCCGCAGCTGATTCCTCTTGATTTTACTCACAAATGTATACATAATGAAAGAACTTTCATTACTTACGGGGGAACAATTCAATGATCAAATCATCCAATCTGGAAACCAGTTCATCCTATATCGCGGCAGAAGAGCTGATGAAAACTGTCAATATCGCCATGACCCTGGAAAAACCGCTCCTGGTCAAGGGCGAACCCGGCACCGGCAAAACCATGCTAGCCCAGGCTGTTGCCGACGCTCTGGGCAAAAAGCTTGTCATCTGGAACATCAAGTCCACGACCAAGGCCCAGGACGGTCTCTACACCTATGATGTGGTTCAGCGACTCTACGACAGTCAGTTCGGCTCCAATGTCGATGATGTCCATCAATATATCAAATACGGCAAAATCGGTGAGGCCTTTCTCTCCGAGGAGCAGGTTGTGCTTCTGATCGATGAGATCGACAAGGCTGACCTGGAATTTCCCAACGATCTGCTCTGGGAAATGGATCAGATGGAATTCTATGTGCAGGAGACAAAGGAGACCATCCGGGCAAAGCACCGTCCGATCGTGATCATCACCTCGAACGCGGAGAAAGAACTGCCGGACGCCTTCCTGCGCCGCTGCATTTTCCATTATATCGAATTTCCGGCCCTGGCGCAGATGAAGGAGATCGTTCGCGCCCACTTCGGAGACATCGATCAGGAGCTGGTCCAGCAGGCAGTCCTTACCTTCTACAACATCCGCCGGGTTCCCAACCTGGCCAAGAAGCCCAGCACCTCGGAACTGATCGACTGGCTGCGGGCCCTGATTGCCGCCGGAGCTGATCCGGCCTCCATCTCCTCGGAACTCCCCTATCTGGGCGTCCTGCTCAAAAAGGATAAGGACTTTGCCCAGGTGAAAAATGCAAGACACTGATTCCTTTGCATTGATTCCTTTGTACGAATCCTTTTGTACTGGTCCCTTTGCACCGATCCCTTTCTGACGGGTTTTCATGAGCTTTTCCCTGCCCTGCCGCAAACTACAGCAGACTGCCGCAGACAGCCTGCCCTGCAGCAAACTGCAGCAGGCAGCCGCACAGAGCCTGCCCTGCCGCAAACTACAGCAGGCACCCGCAGACAGCCGCGCACCCTGACGGGGTGCTCGCAGCCGCCCGGGGAAAACCATTTGAGGAGTTTCACAGCCTGCCATGTTTATTGATTTTTTTTACTTTCTCAGAAACCACGGAATCAAGGTATCCATCGGAGAGTGGATGGTCCTTCTCGATGGTATGAAAAAAGGACTGCACGAGTCCACTCTGGAGGGCTTCTATCAGCTGTGCCGGGCGGTCATTCTCAAGGATGAATCGGAGTACGACAGCTTTGATCTTGCTTTCTCTGAATATTTCGAGGGTCTTCCCATGCACGGACCTCTGCCCGGGGAATTGACAGAAGTGCTGGAAAAGATCGATCCTGCCTTCGCCCGTGATCTGGAGCGGAGAGACCAGACCGATGGTATAGAGAGCATTCCCGGCACGCCCGGTCACGGCAAAAACGCGCCGGGACCCGGTTCCGGAACCGGGGGCGGCCGCACCTCGATCATAGCTCCCGGAGCCCGGAAATTCAGGGATTTCCGCAAGGACAACACTCTGGATACCCGCCAGTTCCAGATGGCCTTCCGCGTCCTCCGAAACCTCTCCACCCAGCTGGAGACCAGCGAGCAGGAGTTCGACATCGATGCCACCATCGACGAGACCTGCCGCAAGAGCGGACTTCTGCATATCAAGTACCGAAAGCCGAGGAGAAATACGATCCGTGTGATTCTCCTGATCGACAGCGGAGGTTCCATGAGCATCTTCGCCCGTCTGTGTTCGGAGCTGTTCCAGGCAGCTTCCGCTTCGCGCCACCTGAAGGAGCTGCGCACCTATTATTTTCACAACATTGTCTACTCTCTCCTCTTCAAGGACCCCACCCTGGAGATGAGGGACGGCAACTACATCTCCGTCGATCACCTCATGCAGGAGTGCGATGAAAAATACAGAGTGATCTTCGTGGGGGATGCCGAGATGCACCCCTACGAGCTCGAAGGAACGGAATACAATTTTTATGATCACAAAAACGGGCTTCCCGGATCCGAGACGCTGAAGCTGATGAAGCGTCATTTTCCCCATATGATCTGGCTCAACCCCATCCCCATGCCCGATGAGAACGTCTCCGATGATGATACCCACCGGGCGGTCGCGAAGATCGTCGACATGTACGACCTGACTCTGGACGGGCTGGAGAGAGGCTTCCGCTTCCTTCTCTCGGGAAAAAAATAAGCAGCTTTCCCCGATAAATATAGCCATAAATAAATATAAATACTGAAATAAGGCGGTCAAAAGACAGGCGCGGACCAAAAAGCGGCTCCGTCCGGCCAGCCCTGTCCCCTTTGGCATAAACACCATCCAGCCCAATAAAAACCGCAAAGCAGGCTTCCGCGTAAATCCCCTTGTTCGGGTTTATCCTGTCCGGAAGCCTGTTTTTTCTTGTCTGTAAATCTTTATCTCTGTTTATTTCTGTTCCTGTTTCATCCGGGAGGGAAGTTCCACGAGCGCCTCCGCCTCTGTGTGGATCACGCCGTCCTGTCTCACCGCTTCCAGATACAGTCTGACAAAAAAGCGTTCTCCTCTCTCCTCTTTCGCTGTCACCCGGCCTCTCTGAAAGGAAAGATCTCCGTAATAGAGGGGTTTTCGGCAGCGGCAGTCCAGGCAGACAAGGAAACCCGCGTCCCCCATCCAGTCCCCCGCGGATTTGGCCAGCAGGGCCTGGCTGTGGATTCCGGACACGATCGCCCGCGGCATTCCCTGGGCTTTGGCGACAGTGTCGCTAATATGGCGGTCGATCGGATGGCGGAGGGCACCGGTCTCAGGATCGACAAGGCCATGCTTTCTTCGTGAGCGGATGCTTCCCCATTTGGTCGCAAAGGCGTTGGCTGCTCCGATGGCCGCCATCAGGGACTGCCCGTCCGATTCATCATAGGGTCCCACAACCTGCTCCGGCAGCTCATCTCCGATTTTCACATCCTCCCAGAAGCGGGGTCGGCTGCCCCTGCGGAAAAGACCGTCAAACTGAGCGTCCAGATTGGCATAGACCTCTTCCAGCTGTTCCCGGGAGTAGCGGGGTCGTCCCGAAGTTTCCTCCGCCTTGTTCACTGCCTTGATCTCTGCCGTGCCCTCTGCCTGCCCTGCGGACCTGTCAGGATCCGCGGCGGGAGCCGCGCACCTGATCACGGACCGGGCTGTCAGGCGGGAAACCAGCTCTCCCCGCTGATTGTACAGGCTGATTTCATGGCTTCTGATCAAAAGGCGGGCCGCCCTGCCGGGTTTCGTGATTTCTTTTACACCTTCCCTTGTAATCTCTTTTGTCTTCTCTTTCGTGATCTCTTCGATTCCGAGAAATACGGTTTTTGCAGTGAAGCTGTCCCCGGGACGGATCGGAGCGAAGCGCTCCCATCTGGTGCCTGCGTCGTATACGCTGATTCCACGGAGCCGGGGCAGCCTGCCGCCGATAAAAGTGGAACAGATACAGCACTCCAGAAGAGGCGGTGCCTGAACAGCCGTAGGATACCCCGGATCCGAGTAGAGGGGGTTGGAGTCCCCGATGGCACGGGCGAAGCGCCCGATCGTATCTATGGTCACTGTCTCGTTATAGAGACCTCCCCCGGATCTGTCCGAGTCGTCCTGGCAGTAAATCCTATGGACAGGCACTTCCCTGCCCCTGCTCCTGTTTTCCTCTTCGATAAAGGCATCAATCCGCCCATTCCATTCATCCAATGTGATCATAAAATCCACCAGCCCCGATGAGAGTATGACTTTTCCAAATCCCTGAGGGCATTTGGCACAACTTTTTTGAGAAGATCTCAATATGTGATGACATTTCTGAAACCATGAGGGCATTTCGCGCAACTTTGCTTTTTGCGAAGATCCCGGTAAACGATAACATTTCAGAAGCCCTGAAGGCATTTCGTGCAGCTATTGGCAAAGATTTCCGTATATGTATTTACACAGCGGCCATCCCAAGGCTGCCAAGGACAATCGCGGCGGCAGAAACCAGCTCACAGAGCTGCAAAAACCACCCCGCCAGGTCGCCGGTCGTTCCCCCGAACAGGACGGAAGCCGTCTTGTAATAGAAGGCAAGCATCGCCAGAGAAGCAATCACTCCGCACAGACCCGGCAGCCCGCCCGACAGAATCATCAGAGCAGCGGCCGCCGCCGACACTGCTGCCATGGCTGTCACCGCCCCTTTTGCCGCGGGGTCTGTTTCCTGCCGCAGCATACCGTCCTTTTTTGCCTTGGGAAAGGCCAGGGCTGCCGCCGCGCTGAGGGACCTTGAGATGACAAAGACCAGGCAGAGAGAAACCGACTGGGCGGAGGCCGCCTCAGACCATATTCCCGCGGCCAGCAGACAATACAGGAGCCCCCCAATGACCGCAAATGCTCCGACATGAGGATCTTTCAGTATCCTGAGACGCTCTTCCGGCCCCTTCCAGGAGTGGATCGCGTCGCACGTGTCCAGAAATCCGTCCATATGTATCCCCCCGGACAGAAAGACGGGCAGAAAAGCCAGGAATGTCCCCCGGAGGACAGGACCTGCCTGCAAAAAATCCAGACAGTGGAAAAGGCCGTACTGGACCAGTCCGATCACTGCGCCCACAAGAGGCAGAAAGCAGATGCAAAACCGCATTGACCGGTCGTTCCATTCTGCCTGCGGGACCGGAATCCGCGAATATAGCGAAAATGCCATCAGCAACGAATCAAACATATCAAGATCATCCCCTGTCTCTCTTATTCGGCAATCCCTGAGCGAAAATCATTTACTGCTGCTTGTTCCGGAAATCATCCACTACATCTGTGTTCTGACTGCCGCTTTCCTCAGTATACTCTCTAAGTGCACCAAATGCATCTCTAAGCGTGCCGCCCTCTGCCCCCGGCCGGCCCGTGTCCGCCGTCAGGCGGAAAAA
>JAUNEM010000223.1 GCA_030525515.1 Eubacteriales bacterium | reverse complement strand
AAGTGTGGAGGGGAGGACGTGTGATGAAAAAAGGTTTGAGAAAACTTCCGTCCGGATGATACATGATACTGACGCTGGTGCAGCCCGCGCAGTTTGAAGTGATCGTCGGGAAGGAGAAGACCGCCTTGTTGATCACCTCACCCAGGGCCTTGACAGTGTCGGTGACCTTGCCTCCTCCGACCGCGAACAGGAGCGTCGCCTGCTGTACAGCCGGTTCCGCCTTCAGCATATCAATATTTTCATAGGAGCATTCTCCCCCGTACCAGAGGACTCCGGTGACCGTAATGCCGCCTTCACGGCAGGCCCTTTCCACCTTTTCCTGCGCGGCAGCAAGTGCCTTGTGACCGCCGATGATCACAGCGCTCGTCCCGTAATCTCTGCAGACCTTCCCGATTTTTTCATAGACACCATGTCCGATGGTGTAACAGGGAAAATACATGCTGTAGCCTTCCATAACTACTCCTTTCCTGCAAAAGCTTCCTGCAAATGTTTCCTGTAAATGCCGTAAAACGCCTTTTTCTGTGCCTTTTACGCAAGACTTTTTTAAAACAAAAAAAACCTGTCCCCGCAAAAAGAATGCTGGGACAGGTTGAATATCCTGCGGTGCCACCCGGCTTGGTACAATAACATACCCACTCAGTGCGTACTGACATACGCCGGCCTTTGTTTACGGAGCGCCATCTCCGTCTCACATACTTGGATTATATGCGGTTATATAGGGCATAGGATCCCGGATTTCAGATGATCAGGGACTCTTAATGTTGATCAGGATTCTTAATAAGAATGATCTTATCAGGATGATAAGAAATCTGATCAGGGATCTTAAAAGGAATCCTTCTACAGGAAATCCTGTGCCATAAAACCTGGAAACAAATAAACTTTTCTGCTCGCCCTCGGAAGTCCATTCAACTGTATATTTGCCCGCTGTGCTCTCACCATCCACAGCTCTCTGTGCGGAAACTATACAGCCTACTCACTCTTCTTCAACGGTTTACAGTAGTCTATCATTTGAGTTACGCAATTGCAAACAGTTTTTATCCGGAATGCGAGAAATTGGAATGTTGGTTACCCTTTGGACCCACCTGAAACTCGAGGCGATTTTCGCGAAAAAACCCGAGTTGTACGGCGCGCGGCACACGCAAAGCATATAACAAAGCTTCGCATTTTGATATCAGGCAGCATTTAATTTTCTTGACATTGTTTTTTGGCTATGGCAATATAACTCCATAGCTTTTTTGGATGATGACAGAGTCCTGCGCTGTGTAGTTCCTTGGGATCATGCCTCTCACTTGTCTGACCGGGTATTGCTTTCAGAGGAAAATCATACGGCAGGTCTCTGTGTTATGCTGTATTAAAGCCCGGATGCCCCCCGGACAGGCGCTGCCCGGCGCATGTCTCCGGCGGAGGAGCGGATGAAACCGGTTTCTGCCGGTCATGACCGTCCCGTGGCTCAGAAGCTGCTGCCTGAGAAAGAAGGCATTGACAGCAGCGTTCCGACAGAAAGTAAGAGGAAGGAAGCGAGACAGGATGTACAAAAAGGTAAACCCTGATCTGAATTTTGTGGACCGCGAGCACGCGACCGTGAAGTTCTGGAAGGACAACAATATTTTTGAAAAGAGCATCGAGGAGCGGGAGGGACGTCCCCTCTATATGTTTTATGACGGACCTCCGACTGCCAACGGCAAGCCTCATATCGGACATGTTCTGACACGTGTCATCAAGGATATGGTTCCTCGTTACCGCACCATGAAGGGATATCAGGTTCCCCGCAAGGCAGGCTGGGACACTCACGGACTGCCCGTAGAGCTTGAGGTCGAGAAGGCCATCGGCATCGAGGGCAAGGACGAGATCGAAGCTTACGGCATCGAGCCCTTTATCAAGAAGTGCAAAGAGAGCGTCTGGCAGTACAAAGGCATGTGGGAGGATTTCTCCGGCATCGTCGGCTTCTGGGCGGACATGGACAATCCCTATGTCACTTATTATGACGAATACATCGAGTCCGAGTGGTGGGCCCTGCAGGAGATCTGGAAAAAAGGTCTGCTCTACAAGGGGTTCAAAGTCGTCCCCTACTGCCCTCACTGCGGCACACCCCTGTCTTCCCACGAAGTGGCTCAGGGCTATAAGACTCTGAAGGAACGCTCCGCCATCGTCCGTTTCAAGGTCAAGGACGAGGATGCCTATTTCCTGGCATGGACGACCACACCCTGGACACTGGCCTCCAACATCGGTCTGTGCGTGAACCCTGACGAGACCTACGCCAAAGTCAAGGCCGCCGACGGCAATATCTACTATATGGCCAAGGCCCTGCTGGATACTGTTTTCGCTCCCGCAGCTCCTGCGGAAGACAAGGCCGAGGGCAAGAAGGGCAAGAAGAAAAAGAATAAGAAGCAGGACGCTGAGGCTGAGGCTGCAGCCGCCGAGGCAGCGAAGGCGGAAGAGGCCAAGAATGTCCCTCCCTATGAGATCCTCGAGGAGATGACCGGTAAGGATCTGGAGTACAGGGAATATGAGCCTCTCTACCAGTGCGCGGCGGATTCCGTGAAGAAGCAGCACAAGAAGGCCTTCTTCGTCTACTGCGACGATTATGTAACCATGACCGACGGTACCGGCATCGTCCACATCGCTCCCGCGTTCGGTGAAGACGACGCCCGCATCGGCCGCAAATATGACGCCCCCTTCGTCCAGATGGTCGACGACAAGGGCGTGATGAAGCCCGAGACTCCCTTCGCAGGCATGCGCTGCAAGCCCACACAGGCGGAGATGGACGAGGGCGCGGTCAGCGCCGATCCCGAGGTCCTCAAGGAGCTTGAGGCCAGAGGCATGCTGTTCGCCGCTCCCAAATTCGAGCACGACTACCCTCACTGCTGGCGCTGCAACACTCCTCTGCTGTACTATGCCCGCGAATCCTGGTTCATCGAGATGACAAAGGTCCGCGACGACCTGGTGCGCAACAACAAGGAGATCAACTGGATCCCCGCCAACATCGGCGAGGGCCGTTTCGGCAACTGGCTGGAGAACATCCAGGACTGGGGCATCTCCAGAAACCGTTACTGGGGCACGCCTCTCAATATCTGGGAGTGCCCTGACTGCGGAAAGCAGATCAGCGTGGGCAGCCGCAAAGAGCTGGCCGAGCTGACAGGCGACCCTTCTGCCGAGCAGACCGAGCTCCACAGACCTTACGTGGACAACTATTTCATCAAGTGCGCCGAGTGCGGCGGACAGATGAAGCGCGTCCCCGAGGTCATCGACTGCTGGTTTGACTCCGGTGCAATGCCGTTTGCCCAGTATCACTATCCTTTTGAAAATAAAGAGCTCTTTGAGAAGAACTTCCCCGCTTCCTTCATCAGCGAGGCGGTGGACCAGACCCGCGGCTGGTTCTATTCCCTGCACGCGATCTCCACGCTTCTTTTCAACAAGCCTGCCTTCAAGAACGTTGTCGTTCTGGGCCTGGTTCTGGACAAGGACGGCGAGAAGATGTCCAAATCCAAGGGCAACGCTGTGGATCCCTTCGACGCCCTGCAGAAGCACGGCGCGGACGCGATCCGCTGGTACTTCTATTCCAACAGCGCTCCCTGGCTGCCCAACAAGTTCCACGACAAGGCAGTGCAGGAGGGTCAGAGAAAGTTCCTGGGAACCCTCTGGAACACCTACGCCTTCTACACCCTGTACGCCGAGATCGACCAGTTCGATCCCACCAAGTACACCCTGGATTACGCCGGCCTTCCTGTCATGGACAAATGGCTTCTGTCCAGAATGAACTCCATGATCCGGAAGACAGACGACAACCTGGACCGCTACAGGATCCCCGAGGCGGCCAACGCCCTGTCCGACTTTGTCGACGAGATGTCCAACTGGTACGTCCGCCGCTGCCGCGACCGCTTCTGGGCCAAGGGCATGGAGCAGGACAAGATCAACGCCTATATGACTCTGTATACAGCCCTCGTGGGTGTCTGCAAAGCCGCCGCGCCGATGATTCCCTTCATGACCGAGGAGATCTACCAGAACATCGTCCGCAGCGTCGATTCCGCTGCCCCCGTCAGCATCCACCTCTGCGATTTCCCCGCAGTGGATGAGAGCATGATCGACACCGCCCTGGAGAAATCCATGGCGGAGGTTCTCAAGGTCGTCGTCATGGGCCGCGCCTGCCGCAACCTTTCCGGCATCAAGAACCGCCAGCCCATCGCCA
>JAUNEM010000055.1 GCA_030525515.1 Eubacteriales bacterium | reverse complement strand
TCCGGATGACATGCTTTCTGTAGATCTCAGATGACATGCTTTCTACAGAATATAAAATTTTTATACACTATCAGATTTTCCGTTCTATGTATTGGCTGCATAAAAAGGAAAATCCGGCCATTTGGCAGCCGGAACAAAAGAGAAAAGATAAACTTGTTAATTCTTTTTTAATATATGTAACAAAATATGACCAAAAAAGCGTACAAATATGGCCATTGAATTGTTGTTTTATACGATTCAACATGCCCGGACTTGTGGTATATGGTAAAAAAGACGAATATGTACAAAAATTTTTGTTTATTTTTTATAGTGTACGAGACCGCTAAATTCGAGGCTTGCTTGACAGAAATCATAAGGTTTGCTATATTATGTGATGGATGTAATAAATTTGTAATAAAAGAAAAAACTTTCGTAAAAACTAATCTTTCTTTTTTAATAAATCGGAGGAACGATGAGTTATAAAAAATTAAAGCTTTTTTCCGGACTTTTATCTGTTACTGCGCTTGCTTCCATGACCGCTGCGCCGGTCCTTGCGAATGAGCCTGTTCAGCCCGGCCTTTCCATGACAGGGATGACAGATGAGAGCGCATCAGACACTGATGCGGCCGGAGAATCTGCTTCTCAGGTATCCGGGTCCGGATTGATGAGTGATATGGCTGTTTCCGCCGGGAATACTTCAGAAGATCTCGCTGCTCTCGACATTTCCGCCGGTGCGGAATTGGGCGAAGCGGAAGCGGCTGTTGCTGAAGCAGAGGTTGAAGAAGAGGCTTCCATTAATTCCGAGGTCCTCGAGGTGCTTGCAGCTCCTTTTGCGGATCCTGATCAGGATATGACAGCGGAAGAGTATAATGAGGCGGTGCTTCCCGAGTTTTCGGTAGCCCTCAACAAACCTGTTCCGACTATAGACTTTTCTGCCGAGACTGCCATCAGCAGCATGGACTATGAAAAGAAGCCCGAAGCTGCCGACGAAAAGCTCGTTGTCGCGTCTCCCAATGTCTATTTGAACATTCATGAGAATCCTTCCCTTGGAAGCAGTGTGCTGGGAAAGATGTACGGCAATGATGTCGCCATCGCGCTGCGCAAGGTTGATGATCGCTGGACCAAAGTCCGTTCCGGTAATGTTGTGGGTTATGCCCTCAATGATTATCTGGTCGAGGGCGATGAGGCTCAGACACTTGCTGATCTCACTTTGAAGCAGGTCGCCAGCGTCAAAGAAGGCAGTAAAGGAGATATTTACCAGGAGGCAAATGATTACTCCAAGATCTTCGCCGAGGCGGAGGATGGAGACCAGTACGAAGTGACTGAGAGCACGGACGGCTGGGTAGGAATCATGACAGACGCAGGCGAAGGTTTCATTCCTGCTTCCGAGGTTTCCCTGAGCATGGCATATCCCGTTGCTGAATCCTCCAGGGAAGAGGCCGAGCGTATCAGCAGGTCCAATGTCAAGGAGAGGGCTGATCACGAGGAGAGAAAAGCAGCCAAGGCAGGCGCCGTCGCTGAGATCGCCAAGGCCAGAGCGGATGTCGCTTCCGGTGCGGATGAAGAGACAGCGACTTCTGTTGTCCAGGTAGCGCTTCGCGCGGCAGATGCAGCCGCCGCACAGGCCGATGTCGCGAAAGTGGCAGTCAGCCAGGCGGGTGAGGAATCCGGTCAGGCAGTCATCGAATTTGCAACCCAGTACATCGGCAATCCCTATGTATGGGGCGGCTCAAGTCTGACTCACGGTGCGGACTGCTCCGGTTTCGTAATGGCAGTTTATGGAAACTTCGGTTTCCGCCTTCCTCACTATGATGTTTCCGACCGCAGTGTCGGTTCTCCCGTTAATTCTCTCGATGAGGCCAGAGCAGGAGATATCGTGTGCTACAACGGCCATGTCGCGCTTTATATGGGCGATGGAATGATTGTCCACGCACAGGATGAGCAGCACGGAATCACTACTTCCAGAGCCAACTTCATGCACATCGTGTGCATCAGGAGACTTTTCAACTGATTGATTCGCTCTCCGCTGTTTGTTTTTCGAAAGGATTTCTTTATAATTAGAAAAGCCTGCAGAAATGAGATCTGCGGATTCATCAGAACTATATAGGAATTATTGACCGGGCAGCCCCGATTACGGGCCTGCCCGGTTTTTTTTATGACACGGCATGTGTAAGGTATTATTCCGCACTGCGGCAGATCGGGGCGGATCGGAGCGAATCGGGGGCAGTGGGCAGATCGGGGCAGTGGGCGGCGGGGCAGCCTCTTCCCTGTTTGCTGTCCGAAGTACTTTTTTGAGTCTTAAAATGCTTATTTGCGGTGTTTATAAATTTTTAACTATTTATCTGCAGTGATTTTCCATCAGAATCAATAAAAAAACACCGGCGGGAGCTTTCATGTATCAGAAATAATGCACAACAAATAGAGAATTCCCTTTATAATAATTGTGCAAATTCAGACCTCATTATGATATAATAAATATGCAGTTTAAAGCAGTCAGGCTCCATTGTCTTCAGATACTGCGTCACGGCACGGTTTGTGATCCGATCCCCCGGTTTTCAGACCACTGCCGAAATTATATACCGCAGGTATCTGGCCGGTGATTCCGGCGCAATGATTGGAAAAAGGCTGTTTTAACCCGGGGGATGCGTGGGAGCTGATCCTCTTCCGGCGGGCAGATTCCGGGCTACAGGATGGATCCGCGCAGGTTGTGCTCCCGTGCCATGCCGCTTCAACAGGCGGCGCAGGAAATAAAGGCGGTTTACCGCGGAAAGAGGCATCTATGAAATACGTAATTGTCGGAAAAAATATGGAGGTAACTGAATCCCTTAAGGATGCTGTGACACAGAAGCTCGACAAACTGGACAAGTTTTTCTCACCGGACACAGAGGTTCATGTGACACTGCAGGTCAATCGTGACAGACATAAGATCGAGGTCACGATTCCCGTGCGGGACAATATCATCCGTTCTGAGCAGGTCAGCAACGACATGTATGTCTCAATCGACCTCGTGGAAGAAGTTATCGAGAGGCAGCTGAAGAAGTACAAGAGTAAACTGATCAAACGTCATCAGGAGGCTGCAGCCTTTAAGCGCGAGTATGTGGAGCGCAGCTACTACGATGAAGAGGACATCAAGATCGTCCGCAAGAAACAGTTTGACATCAAGCCTATGTATCCCGAGGATGCATGCGTGCAGATGGAACTTCTGGGACACAGCTTCTACGTATTTATTAATGCGGAGACGGAACAGATTGCCGTGGTTTACAAGAGAAAAGGAAATACCTACGGCATGATTGAACCCGAGGCCTGACCTGAGTGATGGCGGGCACCTGCTTTTGAAGCATATGCCTGAGAATACCGGTCACAGCCGCAGATTTCATCCGCGCCCGGGAATTACAGCATTACAGACATTACAGAGTAAGAGTACAAACACTCTTTTCAGAGTAAGAGTACAGGATCTGCTCATGCGGGAGTTCAGGAAAATCCTTCCTTCATCCTGCAGAAGAGCAGTCTGACAGCACTGTTGAAAGAAACAGGCTCTCAGTCCACTTGAATCCGCAAAGCTGCAGGCATGCGGACTTGCCGGTTTTTCGGGGGATACAGAAATCCCGCAAGAGGAGTAAACCGCGGACAATTTTTTATATAATGATCAATTCAGCCGCCCGCGGGGTAGTTTGAGGGATGAAAAGCTGTAGGGAGCTGTTTTTGATATAGTTCAATTCAACTGTATTTTATAATAAGGAGGACATGATCATGAAAGTTGCAGTTATCGGCGCTGGTACAATGGGCTCCGGCATTGCGCAGGCATTCGCGCAGTGCAGCGAAGTTGAGAAAGTTTATCTCTGCGACATCAAGGTAGAGTTTGCTGAAGGCGGATTCAAGAAGATCAAGGCCGGCCTTGACAAGCAGGTCAGCAAGGGCAAAATCGAGCAGGCTGCTGCTGACGCTATTCTCGCGAAATTTGAATGCGGTCTCAATACCATCGCCGTAGATCCTGACCTGGTTGTGGAAGCAGCCCTTGAAGTTATGGACATCAAGAAAAAGGCATTCAAAGAGCTTCAGGATGAAATCGTCAAGAATCCCGACTGCATCTTTGCATCCAACACTTCTTCCCTGTCCATCACCGAGATCGGCGCCGGCCTGTCCAAGCCCATCATCGGTATGCACTTCTTCAATCCCGCACCGGTCATGAAGCTGGTCGAAGTTATTGCCGGCATCAATACTCCCGATGAGTATGTTGCCAAGATCAATGAGATCTCCGAGAAGCTCGGCAAGGTTCCGGTACAGGTCAACGAGGCTGCCGGCTTTGTCGTCAACAGGATCCTGATCCCTATGATCAACGAGGCAATCAACGTCAAGTATACCGGCGTTTCCGATATCGCCGGAATCGACACAGCTATGAAGCTGGGCTGCAATCATCCCATGGGACCGCTTGAGCTCGGTGACTTCATCGGACTGGACATCTGCCTGGCAATCATGGATGTTATCTATGCTGACACAGGTGACAACAAGTATGCGGCCAGCCCGCTCCTTCGCAAGATGGTCCGCGGCAAGAGGCTCGGCGTCAAGACCGGTATCGGCTTCTATGACTATTCCGCCGGCCCCAGGAACAAAGTCGCGACCGACAAATAATACACAGATTTGCATAAACCCGCAAAAGGGTTTGCATCTCACGCGGAGTGCGATTGCTTTGATTTGAGGATGCTGCCCGGAAACCGGACAGAGGTGTCCGGGCAGCAGAGTTCAGACCGTAACAGCAATTGCCGGCCCGGCGTCCTGACGGAGACGGCGACAGATTCCCGAATGCCTGCTTATTGCATACATGCTTGTGAACATCAGGTCATAAACATATGAGTCTGTGAACCTTGCGTGGTTTATTCATACATGTTTGTGAACACGAGGTCATAAGCGCAAGTATGATTAATAACTGCAGGTGACAAATAGTTAGCGCAAAAAGTATTAAAATAAATACATCAATTTCCAGTGCCTAACTTGCGGATTGAAGCATACGCGTGATATATTTAATCTATGTTAGATTCACTTTAGAAGGAGGCATTTATGAACATTCTGGTATGTGTAAAACAGGTTCCGGATACGACTCAGATTAAGATCGATCCGGTCAAGCACACCCTTATCCGCGAAGGTGTTCCGGCAATCCTGAATCCTTTTGACGGCTATGCTCTTGAGGCTGCTGCCCGCATTAAGGACAAGAATCCTGACACCAAGATTACCGTTGTCACCATGGGACCGCCTCAGGCAACTGCAGTCCTGAAAGAGTGCGTCGGTATCGCCGCAGATAAGGGTTATCTCGTTTCCGGCCGTACTTTCGGCGGCTCTGACACACTGGCTACCTCCTATATTCTTTCCCATGCCATCAAGGCAATCGAGGAGAAAGAGGGCAAGTTCGATGCGATCTTCTGCGGCAAGCAGGCTATCGACGGCGACACCGCTCAGGTCGGTCCCGAGATCGCTGAGTGGCTGGGCATCCCCCAGGTTACCTATGGACTTGAAATCGAGGCAACTGAGGATGGATTTAAGGTAAACAAGGAAGCTGAGGATGGCATTCAGGTTATCGGCGTCAAGACTCCCTGCCTGATCACCTTCACAAAGCCCAGCTTTGATCCCCGTTATCCCACCATCAAGAGGAAACTGATGGCCAACAAGGCTAAATTCGAGACCCTGGGCGATGATTTTGATCCCAGCATGGATAAGTCCCACTACGGCCTGAATGGTTCCCCGACTCACGTTAAGAAGTCCTTCACGCCTCCCGTAAAATCCGGCGGCATGAAGATCAAAGAAGAGACCGGCGAAGAATCTGCTAAGAAGCTTGCCAAGATTCTTGTGGACGCCAATATTGTCTGATAGGAGGGGATTGAAGAATGGAAGCTAAAACCAAAGATTTGTGGGTATTTATTGAAACAAATGAAGACGGCTCTCCCAAAAAGGTTGGCCTTGAGCTTCTGAATCCCGGCCGTATGATGGCCGACAAGCAGGGCGGAAAGCTCGTTGCAGTCGTTATCGGCGACAACGTAGCTGAGTCTGTCGAGCAGGCAGGCATCTATGGCGCTGACCAGGTCATCGTCGTAGAAGGCCCTGAGTACAAGCTCTACACAACAGATGCTTATGTAAAGGCTCTGTATTACCTGACCGAGAAGTATGGTCCCACCACCATCATGATCGGCGCAACCAACAACGGCCGTGATATGGGCCCTCGTTTCTCCTCCCGCGTCGGCACCGGCCTGACTGCAGACTGCACAAGCCTGGATATCGACGAAGAGACCGGAAACGTTGCATGGACCCGTCCCGCTTTCGGCGGCAACCTGATGGCTACCATCATGTGCCCTGATCATCGCCCTCAGTGCGGCACTGTCCGTCCCGGCGTTTTCAAGAAACCCGAAGCTGGCGAGAACAAGGCTGAAGTTATCAAAGAAGAGTTCCACGTAGCTCCCGAAGATATCCGTACAGTTCTCCTTGAGGTCATCAAGGAAGCTGCAGGCGAGATCGTCGACCTTGAAGGCGCAGACATCATCGTCTCCGGCGGACGTGGAGTTGGCGGCCCCGACGGCTTCGCTCCCCTCAAAGAGCTCGCAGATCTCCTCGGCGGCGTCGTAGGCGCTTCCCGTGCAGCAGTCGACTCCGGCTGGATCGCACATTCTCACCAGGTTGGCCAGACCGGCAAGACCGTCGGCCCCAAGGTTTACATTGCATGCGGTATCTCCGGCGCTATCCAGCACGTTGCCGGCATGAGCAGCTCTGACTGCATCATCGCCATCAACAAGGACGAGGATGCCAGCATCTTCAACATTGCGGATTACGGCATCGTCGGCGACCTGTTTGAGGTTGTTCCTGCCCTGACTGCAGAGATCAAGAAACTGAAAGCATAATTTTTTGAAACGACCGTTCTGATGAACGGCCTGTCGAAAAATAAAGCGAGTATGAAAGTACCCCCCGGCGACCAGTTCACCGGGGGGTGCGTTTATGTTATGTGTAATTTACACCAGCGAGACTGATCATGTATGCTTTTGACCGGCAAGACTGGTTATATGTGCCCTAAACCTGCGAGGCTGATTATGGCAAAGAAAGACAAACAGGACAACAAGACAAACGCGATGAGAATACTCGATACCGCCGGTATCCCATACGAACACCAGGCCTACGAGTGCGGCGAATTCATCGACGGGGCAGCTACTGCCGACCACCTGGGCCTCCCCCATGAACAGGTCTTCAAGACACTGGTCACAGTGGCCCCCGACCAGCAGCACTACGTGTTCGTGATCCCCATTGACGATGAACTTGACCTCAAGAAGTGCGCCAGATCCGTAGGAGCAAAATCCGTGACAATGATCCACGTGAAGGAACTCTTCCCCCTCACCGGTTACGTGCGGGGAGGCTGTACATCCATCGGAATGAAAAAACCCTTCGTGACACGGGTCGACGAGAGCGCCCAGCTCTTCGACCGCATCTACATCAGCGCCGGCCGCATTGGCTGCCAGATCTGCCTGGCCCCTGATGACCTCCTGACCGTGGCATACAAAGCCGAATACGCGGACCTCACCAGATAGTGCCGGTTTTTTGCGTGCAGATCATGTGGGAGGATCAGAATACCGGAAATCTGTGCGGACAACAAAAAAAGCACCTGCTTTACGCAGATGCTTTTTTCATGTACGTGACAAGATTCGAACTCGCGACCTTCTGGTCCGTAGCCAGACGCTCTATCCAGCTGAGCTACACGTACAACTCATTGCCGTTTCCTCAACAGCGAAATTAATTGTATCGCGGATATGCGTATTTGTCAACACCTGATTTGAAAAAACTTTGAAAAATCTGGAAACCAGTTTTGAAGGGCTCGGAGACAGGGACGGTTTTTATCGGAAAGGAGAGACTGGAATTCTTCACCGAAAGGTCGTATAATAAAAAAGGTTACAGGACCAGTTGTACCGGGCGCGTTTTCACTTCAGGATCTTTCCTGAAGATGTGAACGTACCTGCATAAGGGGATCAGATCAACTATACAAAAGGCCCGGCAGATGCCGTGCCGCGCGGTCTTTACAGATCGCTCAGATATAGTCTCTTTTACGCCGGAGCAGTGTTTGTTCGCTGCCCCGGTTTTTTTGTGCCTGCATGGCGGACTGCCTGGCAGATGAACAATAGAGAGCTTAAAGAGGGAAAAGAGGCTTTGTCCCGCAAATTGGTTTTTTTTGACATGTATATGAATTTCTTTTTCCGGCGGGAGGATGCCGGAGAGGCGGAATGGGGCGTAAGACGGCAGAGCCGTGATTCTTGCCAAATTGTTTTATGAGGAGTAAAAATTTGCGATTTTAAAAAGGATTTTGATAACCTGAGATATTGAAGTGAAGCCTCTTCGGGCTGCCGGGGGGATGATTCCTATTAAGACAACTATTAAGAGAATTGACTGAGAAAAGGAGGAATAAGGGATGGTCACACAAAAGGATATTTCAGTGGCTTGTGGAGTATCTGTAGCGGCTGTCAGCAGGGCACTGAACGGACATGGCGATATCAGCGTGGGAACCAGGAAAAGGATCATAGATGCTGCCGAGAAAATGGGTTATATGAAAAGAGGGAAAAGAATAAAAAAAGAGCGCACATATCTGATCGGGATTCTATTTACTGAAAAAGAGCTGAGTGAATTTCACAATGAAATAGTGTCGGAGATCAGAGAACGCCTCATGGGAAAGGGCTATGACCTCCTGATGCTAAATCTCACGGAAAAAGAAAGGGGAATGGTGGAAAAACCGGGTTATTTATCAAGGGCAAGGCTGATGGGACTGGATGGGGTCCTTTTGTTCAGCAGTATTCCGGAAGAGGAGTTCTGTCTCAGCCCGGAGCACAGGGATCTGAGGGAGCTGGTATTCGGTGACATTCCTGTAGTGGCGGTCGACTGCGCGTTTCCCTCCTGTGCCTGTGTCAAGCCGGCCTGCGACGAGGGAATCAGAGAGCTTTTCGGCTATTTTTACGGACTGGGACATAGGAGGATCGCTTTTTTCTCCCGGAAAAAGACATCACAGCAGGCTTATCTGGAGAGAGAGCTGCGTGCTATGGCCAATGAAGACGGACGGAATCTCCTGAACGGCTTTTTCTGTTTCTATGAGACGAAAAGTGAGAGGGAGGCAGCTGCCAAGACTGGGGAGATTCTCAGCGACGCCAGGTGGCTTCCGCCCACCTGTCTCCTCTACGAAGACAGCGGACTGCTGCAGGGCAGCCTGGCATCCATCCGGAATGCCGGATTCCGGATTCCGGAGGATATTTCCGTGGCTGTTATGAGCCACAGGAACGGTGAGATTTTCGAAGGTAAGGTCCTGACATCCTGGACTCTGCTGCCGTCCCGGATCGCCAACGAAGCTGCCAACATGATTTTACGGGAGATCAGTAAACCGGGACTCTGTTCAGGGCAGACCCTGCTGGTGAAAGGCGCCATGATGCCCGGAGAGACAGCGGTCAGAGTGGAATTGGAAGAGGCAGGGGCAGGATGAATCTGTTTCAAAGTATAAAAATATGTGAAACCATACCGGAAAATGCGCTCTTCCCTGTCAGGCTATCTGAAACAGGCTTTTTGCATCCTCAGAGTACTGGTCAGAGAGGCGGAAAACAGGCTTTTGACAGATTTATAATAGTCAGTTTGGCCTTTTTGACTTTTGCTGAAGTGGACCCCGATTCTGCCTGATCCGGGAACACATTCTGCTGTACCTGACAGCGGACGCAGGAGATATGTAACAAAATGGACTCAAAAAAGACGCAAAATGGTCACTTTTTTTTTCGGGAGCTCACTGTATTTGTTGGCATGAATGATGTATAATCGTTTGAGCATTATATGGCTGAACAGATATGAAGAAAACGAGAAGTGCGGCCTGGACTTTTTTGCATTCACAGGCACACGATTATTTATATGATTATAATATACACTGAACAGACAGTGAGTGAGAGGAAACGAATTGAAAAAAAAGCATGATACTATTACAGACAGCCAGGGCAGTCTGAATCCACAGAAGCCTGCAGACAATGAGGTGACACAGGGAAGTCTGGATCCTCATGATCCAACGGTCGGAAAGACCGGTCAGGGGAGCCTGAATCCTTATGATCCCGCAGGCGGAAAAGAAGGCCAGGGAAGCCTGGACCCCCATGGCTCTTCATCCATAAAGCAGGGAAGTCTGAATCCCCGGGATTCTTCCCGGGACTCTTCATCGAGGAATCAGGGCAGTCTGATTTCCCAGTCCTCTTTAGCGGATGATCAGAGAAGTGAAGACAAAGTGGAAAATGCTGATTCCGGAAGAGCAGACGCAGCGGACGAAACAACCTCTGCCGGAAACGCGGACAAAGAAGACAAAACATCTGCTGCCGGAACCGCAGACACTGCGGACGAAACATCCGCTGACATAACCGACAAAGCATCTGCCAAAGTAAGCGCGGACATTGCAGACAAAGCATCCGCCAAAGGAACCGTAGACACAGCGGACGAAGCACCTGCTGCCGGAACCGCAGACACTGCGGACGAAACATCCGCTGACATAACCGACAAAGCATCTGCCAAAGTAAGCGCGGACATTGCAGACAAAGCATCCGCCAAAGGAACCGTAGACACAGCGGACGAAGCACCTGCTGCCGAAACCGACAAAGCATCCGCCAATGAAAGCGCTGACGAAACAACCGCCAAAGTAAGCGCGGACACAGCAGATGAAACAACCGCCAAAGGAACCGCAGACACAGCGGACGGAACCGGGACTGAAGCCCCGATGACTAACCCTGATACAGAAGGAACCGAAAGCGGGAACACTTCAGAAAATACAGCCTTGATCGGCGCAGTGGCAGCGGCTGCTGTCGCAGCAACTGCAGGCGGAGGGACTGATTCCGATTCCGCTGCCGGAAGCAAAGACAACACCGCAGGTGATTCCTCCGGAACCTCAAACGGGGCGGAGAGCGCACCCGCTCCCGGAACCGGAATCATCCCGGCCGGTACCTTAGGCGGAACTGCCGGGACAACGGCCGGTACCGTAGGCGAAACTGCCGGGACTGCACCCCTTGCTCCTTTCGCACCGGCTGCTGAACCCGTGTCCGGTATTGACGCGGATAAAAAAGAAAAGAAAAAGAAGAAATCCCACAGCAAGGCGATCGCTTACTGGATTTCCTTCCTTCTGATCGTAATGATCCTGGGCGGCATTTACTATGCCGGCTACAAATACTGCGAGACTCATTTTATGCCCGGGTCCACCATCAATGGATTTGACTGCGGGGGCCTCACCGAAGAAGAAGCTGAAAAAAGGTTTGCCGACGCGGCGTCAAAATATACACTGGACATTCACTTCCGCGGGGGTACAACCGAGGTGCTCACAGCGCAGGACATCGGTTTTGCCTACAAACCGGACGGCAGCATCGGAGCCATGATCCACCGTCAGGATCAGGAACTCTGGCCCAGATATTTCTTTGAGGATTATGCATACACCATGGAGGTCGCAGGAAGCTACGACCCGAATCTCCTGGCTTCGGCAATCTTAGCGCTTCCGGAACTGCAGAAAGAGAACATGCAGGCCCCGACAGACGCCTACATCATGTTCATGGATGGAAATGAGACCACGGACGGCACATTTGAAATAGTGCCAGATGACTCCGGCAGCACCATAGATCCGGTTCAGCTGGCTGCGGGCGCGGGAGATGCCGCGGCCCGATATGAGCAGGAGATTGATGCCGAACAGATCGCGGGAGCCTACAAAGAAGCCAAACTGAAGGCAGACGACGCAGGCCTCGTGGCCAGATGCAAAGACCTCAACGATATAGTGGGAGCCAGTATCACCTATGTGCTTCCCGACAAGACTGAGCTGAAACTGAATTCGGATGTGATGAAGGACTGGCTGGTCAGGGACAAAAAGGGAATGCTGGTCAAGGACGATGAGGCCTGGGATGAGCAGCTCTGGAAATTTATGGAACTGCTGGCCTACAACTGCAATACGATCGGAACAGACAGGGAGTTCAATTCCACAACACGCGGGCCGATCACCGTCACCGGCGGCGATTACGGCTATATGGTCAATCAGATCGCGGAGCACGACCTGCTGGTAGAGGACCTTGCAGCCGGGAAAAAAGAGACCCGCAAGCCCTCCTATTATATCTCGCCTTACAATGATGAGACCGAGAACGACGGTATCGGCAGAACCTACCTGGAAGTGGATCTTGAGGAACAGCATATGTGGTGTTACATCGACGGCAAGCTTGTCATGGAGAGCGACTGCGTCACCGGCGATCCCACCACTGATCATGAGACACCGACAGGAGTTTTCGGAATCATGTTTATGAAAAAAGACGCGACTCTGCGCGGAATCCAGCAGAAGAACGGCAAATATGAGTATGAGACCAAAGTCAAATACTGGATGCCTTTCTACGCTGACTGCGGATTCCATGACGCCTGGTGGCGCACGGCCTTCGGTGAAGAAATTTACAAGGGCGACGGATCCCACGGCTGCGTGAACCTTCCCTCTGAGGCCGCTGAGGAGCTGTTTTCCTATTGCGATACCAAGATGCCGGTCGTCATTTACAAATAAGAAGCCGGCGGCGCGCATGCTGCTGCGGGCAACTCGAACTGTGAAAGAAATGCCGGGATGCCGGCTGTAATCTGCAAATAAGAAGCCGGCGGCGCGCATGCTGCTGCGGGCAACTCGAACTGTGAAAGAAATGCCGGGATGCCGGCTGTAATCTGCAAATAAGAAGCCGGCAGCGCATGCTGCTGTGTGAAACAGAAATTTCAAAAAAGAATACAGGAGAGTTCAGGATGGCAGAGATTAAAGAGATCATCAGGCAGACGCAGAACAAGTTCCTGAATATGTTTGAGTTCAGGGGCAAAAACAAAGTCGGTAACGATTTCCGTTACTTTGTGGCTTCCCGTGCCGCTAAGGATGAGGACCTCAAAGCAGTGAGCGGAGTGAATCATCCTGATGGCGTTATTATGTACGCTCTTTACGGGGAAAAAAAGGACCGGGTCGTCCTGATCAGACAGTACAGGTATCCGCTCGGAAACTTTATCTATGAGTTCCCTGCGGGTCTTGTGGAAAAGGGCGAAGACTACCGCGAGTGCGCAGTGCGTGAAATGCATGAGGAGACCGGCCTGATTTTCAGCCCCGTCGATGCGGACAACATGTTTGAAGCACCCCGTTTCACGACGGCAGGCCTGACAGATGAGTCCTGCTGCATGGTATACGGATATGCCTCCGGAGAACCCAGCCGCAAATATCTCGAAGAAGGTGAGGAGATACAGATTATCCTCGCTGACAGGGACGAGGTGCGGCGCATCCTCAAAGAGGAGCAGGTCGCGCTTATGTGCGCTTATCAGCTCATGCATTTCCTGGCTGACGAAGAACCCTTTGCCTTCCTGAATATCTGAAATATTCCTGTGTGCAGGGTCAGGCGTGCAGGCGCAGGCAGGCACAGGCAGGCGGCCTGACGGCCGTGGAGGTGCGAAATATGACTGAAAAAAATGAAGCTTCCAGGACCCTGGAAAACAGCGGGAAGACAGAAGAGCCTTCTTCCGACAGCCTGCGCAGATGGATTCTGGAGGCGCAGAAGCTCAAAAAGCATATCCATCCACGCGGCAGTTCAGCGGTCCTGATTCCGATCCTGATCCGGGACGGAGAGTATCATGTTCTCTACGAAGTCCGATCCTCAAAGCTCAGGACGCAGCCCGGAGAAGTCTGCTTTCCGGGCGGAAGGATTGAAACCGGCGAGAGCCCTTTGAGTGCCGCGATCCGGGAGACGACCGAAGAATTGTGCATCCGGAGCGATCAGATTGAAATCGTCGGTGAACTGGAGAATACAGTCGGGCCGGGCGGGATACCCTTTTATTCTTTTGTCGGGGTCCTGCATGACTATGAAGGCACCTGGTCCGAAGCAGAGGTGGATCAGATTTTCACCCTGCCCCTGAAATGGATCATGTCACACGAACCGGATGTCTACGATGTGAAGCTTGAGAACAGGATTCCGGAGGATTTCCCTTTTGAGCTGATTCCCGGAGGACGTGCCTATAACTGGAGAAACAGGTCTTACCAGGTGCCCTTTTATCAGGGGACAGATGGGACGGAGGGAAAACATCCGGTTCTCTGGGGCATGACCGCCCGCGTCACACTGAGTCTGGCTAAGCTGCTGTGCCTGACCGAAAAGGGAGGGGATCAGCCCGCCGGAGAAAAATAATCTCTGAAGAAATAATCCGGAAGAAAGGAAACCTTCCGGAAAAAACGGGTAGGAACATCCCGTGAATAACAGGTAGAAACCTTTCCGGGGAAACAGATTAAAAGAATCCGTGGAAACGGAAAGAAACATACCGGTAAAAACAGACAGATAGAAATACCCGGGAAAAACAAAAAAACAGCGTCCCTTTTGGCCGATAAGACCAACAGGGACGCTGTTTTTTATTTCTTTAATTTGTGAACCTCACAGACAAATTCCCGTGGGGCTCACTCCGGCCCGGTGGAGATGTTTACGAAATCCTGGCCGGATATTTGGCGGAGATGCTCACAAGAGGTCTTATTCTTATTTCAGGGCTACATTGTTTGAAATATAGTAGGAATAACCCCTCTTCTTGCAGTAGTTGATGATCGTCTTGCGGGATTTCCAGGTCTTGGCATATTCGAGAAGGGCAATGGACTTGCCGGCCTTTTTGACCTTTTTTAGATATGCTTCGTAATAAGAGCGGTCTGATTTCAGCTGGGTAGCGAACTTGTTGCTGTTGTAGCCAACGATTCTGGTAAGGACTTCTTCCTGCATGACGCCGTCGAAGCAGTAATCCTTTTTGCACTTGATGCAGTGAGATACAAAGACGTCGCCGCCGTTGATGATGATCGGGAAGCCTTTCTTCTTGCATCCTCTGAGGATGTTGAGAAGGCCGTTGAAGATATTGGTACGGTGGTATTCGTACCAGACGTCGGTGTTGTCGACCCACAGTCCGTCTACGCCTTTTCTCTTGAAGCTCACTGCCAGCTCATTGATGATGAACTTCTGCCAGGCTGTCTTGGAGGTGTCGACCCACTTCTCGCCGGGCCAGTTGTTATAATTGCCCAGAGCATACTTTTTGAAGCGCTTGTAGTAGGAACGATAGGTGGCGATCGATCCGACACTCAGATAGGAATAGACCTTGCGGCCGCCGGCTTTGAGCTTCTTGATCTCAGCTGCGGTGTAGTTCTGAGCATCGATAACGATGGATTTGTAGTTCTTGACCTTGGAAACATTTCCGTGAAGTGTGACTCCGATGAAGACACCCCAGGTTGTTGTGGTAGCCGCTTCGGCAGGTACAGCGGTCGTCCCGGGAATGAAGCCAAAGCCGGTTACTGTGATTGCTGCCGCCAGGAGAAGCGCTGTGAGACGCTTAATGACGGTTGATTTGAATGATTTAGAATGATTATTCAAATTATCCCCTCCTTACTCTTGGTGAATTTTTAGTTATAATCTCTTTTAGTATAGCATTCGTTTACATAATTGTATAGTGCGAAATTCTTTTTACGATTTATTTTACGATTTTTTCTTTGACAACTTTATTACGATTTGTCGATTTGCCCGCAATTCACGATTGCGATTAGCCGGATGCGATGGTACAGAGCCGTCGCAGCGAGTCATCCGTGAGCCGCCCGTGGGCCGTCGCCCGTGACCCGCATTGCGAAAGTTCCGGCTGTGAGCTATAATTAAGAATCGGCATATCGCATGAAATCCGGAATAGCGGGATCCTTTGAGGGGATCATTTAAGGGCTGCTTTTCCGGGCAGAAAACGGGCCGGGAGTGTCGAAGAGACGGCAGCATGTGCCGGAGAGATGA
>JAUNEM010000054.1 GCA_030525515.1 Eubacteriales bacterium | reverse complement strand
GCCATGAAGGGCTGTTGCAAGGCCATGAAGAGCTGTTAAAGAGCTGGGAAAGCCATTGAAAAGCCCTGAAAAAAGGAAGGCAGCCTCTCCGGATGTGACCGGAGCAGGAAGAAGTTCTGAGTCCGAATGAGAGACGGGCCGGTTTTGTACAACCGGCCCGTTTTTTCATAAAAACCTGCGGCTGCTTTGACAGTATTATCGGGTGCGGGCAAAGAGAACCCCTCCGCCTTAAAAAAGTGACAAAATACAAGTATGAAAACTATAAAAAATTGTTAAAAATATGAAATTGTTGTTTTTTCTTTAACGGTTTCGTAGTATAATACCCATAGTGTTTGAAACACGATACTTGTATTTCGTGACAGGTACATTTATAAATTTTTTTCAGAGAAGGAGAATTATCATGAAAGAAATCAAATTCACAGTTACAGATCCGCTCGGAATCCACGCTCGTCCCGCAGGAATCCTTGTCAAAGAGGCAAAGAAATTCAATTCCAAGATCACCGTATGGAAGGGTGACAAGAGCTGCGATATGAGAAAGCTCCTTGCTCTGATGGGCATGGCTGTTAAGCAGAATGATGAGATCACTGTCCAGGTCGAGGGCGATGACGAGGCTGCTTGCGCAGAGGCAATTGAGAAATTCCTGAAAGAGAACTTCTAATCAGATTGACCGGGGTGCGACTGTTCGGGGTTTCGGACAGACGCACCCCTTTTTATTATGACACATTAATATGACACAGCCCGGGTAATGATTTTTCCGCCTTGCGGCGGACACGGGCCGGTCGGAGGGTAGAGGGCGACGTGGCCGCCTCTACCCTATTATCTCTTTTTCGGTTTTCTATAATTGAGATATAATTGAGATTTGTAATAATGCAGGATGGTAATTTTTTAAACAATAATTAGGAGGAAGCAAGTTATGGTAGTTGCAACCGGCAAAAGCATCTTAAACCGCATCGGTATCGGCAAGATTAAGATCTACAAAGCTCCCGTCTATGATATCAACGAAGGCATCGCTGAAGATCCCGAGAAGGAACTGAAGCGCTTTAACGAAGCACTGCAGAAGGCGATTGACCAGCAGGGCGTCCTGTATGAGAAGGCCCTGAAGGACGCGGGCGAAGAGAGTGCTGGAATTTTCGAGGCACACCAGCTTATGCTCGAGGACGAGGATCTTCAGGATTCCACCCGCGAGATTATCACAGAGCAGAAGAGAACCGCCGAGTATGCGACCAAGACTGCTTTTGATAACTATGCTCAGATGTTTGCTGAGATGGACGATCCCTACATGAAGGCCAGAAGCGCCGACATCATCGACGTCGAGACCGCTGTTCTTGACTTCCTGATGGGCAATGACATCGGCAGCATGCAGGGCACAGAGCCCTCCATCCTGGTCGCTGAGGACCTGGCTCCCTCGGAGACTGTCAAGCTCGACAAGTCCCTCCTTCTGGGAATGATCACCCGCGAGGGTTCCTCCAACAGCCACACCGCGATCCTGGCCCGTTCCATGAACCTTCCTTCACTGATCCAGTGCAAGGATATCGACGACAGCTGGGATGGCAAGATGGCGATCCTGGACGGCTACAATTCCTGTGTATACATCGATCCCACCGATGATCTGATGGCTACCCTGAAGGCAAAATATGACGCCGACATCAAGAAAGATGCTCTGCTTCAGGAACTCAAGGGCAAACCCAGCACGACCATCGACGGCCGCAATATCCATGTTTACGCCAACATCGGCGGCCCCTCCGATCTGGGCAGCGTAAAAGAGAACGATGCAGAAGGCGTCGGCCTCTTCCGTTCCGAGTTCGTATACCTCAACAGCAAGGAAGAGCCTTCGGAAGAGCAGCAGTTCACCGCTTACAAGCGCGTTGTTGAGACTCTGGCTCCCAAGCTTGTCATCATCCGTACCTGCGATATCGGCGCGGACAAGACCATCGATTACATGAACCTCGACAAGGAAGAGAACCCTGCACTGGGCTTCCGCGCTCTGCGTATCTGCCTGACCAGGAAAGAGTTCTTCAAGAAACAGCTCCGCGCTCTGCTCCGCGCTTCCGCATACGGCAACATGGGCATCATGTTCCCTATGGTCATCAGCAAATGGGAAGTTGTTGAAGCCAAGGCCATCATGGAAGAGTGCAAGCAGGAGCTCCTGAAGGAAGGCTACAAGGTCGGCAAGTATCAGATCGGTATCATGGTCGAGACTCCCGCCGCTGCCCTCATCGCTGACGATCTGGCAGAAGAAGTTGATTTCTTCTCCCTGGGCACCAATGATCTGACCCAGTACACCTGCGCGATCGACCGTCAGAACGCGAAACTGGAGCGCTTCTCCGATACACATCATCCGGCAGTCCTCAAGGCGATCCAGATGACCATCGAAGCAGGCCACAGGCACGGCACATGGGTAGGCATCTGCGGCGAGCTGGGCGCAGACCCGACTCTGACAGAGACCTTCCTGCGCATGGGCGTCGACGAGCTCTCCGTCAATGCCAAGAGCGTCCTTCCTCTGCGTAAGATCATCCGCAGCGTGGACCTCTCCAAATAATATAAAATAATAAAAAATTCAGACATTCTGTCTGAACGATTAAAAATCAAAAAATAAAAAACAAAAAGCAAGGGTGCTGTCACATATTTAACGGTGTGACAGCACCCTTTTTTATGACGCGGCCTGCGTAGAGTATTTTCCGCCTTTACCTGTTATTCCCTATTGATTCCGGACAGATCGTTCAGCAGACCCATGATGGTGGGAATCGATCCCTGCTGGCCGGCTCCCGCCATGGCTGTTTTGTATTTGTCCCGGTTCTGATAGAGACTGCGGATGGTGGAGACCAGTTTTTTGTCCAGGATGCCCTCTTCCTCACTCTCCACCAGTACTTCGGAGAAGCCCTGGGCCTCGAAGGAGCGGGCATTGAGGATCTGGTCGCCTCTGGTGCCGATCGAGAGAGGAATCAGGAGATTGGGCTTCTGGAGGGCCAGGATCTCAAAGATGGCGTTGGCGCCCGCGCGGGAGACGATCACGTCCGCGGCCGCGAAGAGGTGCTTCAGGTCTTCCTTGACATATTCAAACTGCTTGTAGCCCGCGATCCCTTCTTTGGAGGCGTCGTACTTGCCGGCGCCGCACAGGTGCACGATGTTGAAATCGGGGAGCAGCTCATCCAGGTGCCTGCGGACCGCCTCGTTGACAGAGAGGGCGCCCTGGCTCCCGCCCATGATCATCAGGACAGGCTTGGAAGCCTTCCCTGCGCCCGGTTTTTGTGCGCTTTCCACGGAAGCATTTCCCGCAGGGGCATTTCCTGCGCCTGCGCCTTGCGCGGCGGCATTTTCCGCAGGGGCATTCCCTTCGTCTATGATCTGAGCGCCGGTGTTTTCAGCGGCTTCAGCGGCGGGATCCGCGAAACCGCACAGGCGCAGTCCCTCCTCGCGGCTGCCGGTGAAAAGGTCTCCCCGGATGGGGGTTCCGGTCAGAACAGCCTTGCCCTTGGGAAGCTTTTCGACAGTCTCGGGGAAATTACAGCAGACCTTGCTGGCCGCCTTGAAGCAGAGCTTATTCGCAAGGCCGGGGGTCATATCGGACTCGTGGATCACACAGGGGATCTTGAGCGCGGCAGCAGCCCTGACAACCGGCACACTGACGAAGCCCCCCTTGGAAAAGACCACGTCGGGACGGTATTTTTTCAAAAAAGAGCGCGCCTTCAGGAAACCGCCGACTACCCGGAAGGGATCGGTGAAGTTCTTCAGGTCAAAATAACGGCGCAGCTTGCCGGTGGGGACACCGACGTAACGAATGCCGCAGTCCTGGATCAGCTCTCGCTCGATTCCGTTCACAGAGCCGATATAGGTGACCTCATAGCCCGCTTCCTTCAGGAAGGGCAGAAGGGCAATATTGGGCGTCACATGACCGGCGGTCCCCCCGCCTGTCAGGACGATTTTTTTCTTCTTTTTATTTGTCATAACCTTATTTATCTCTCAAAAATAGATCAACAATTCTCAGCCGCAAGCCCGCAGGTCTGTTCGGCCTCTTACTGAGCGATGGCCAGCTTGAGAGCCTTTGCCAGCTGATCGGGACATGATGTGCTCCGGAAGCCGCAGCGGATTCCCTCGAGAGTGGAGATGACCTCCTCTGCCCGGCGTCCGACTACCAGCTTGCTGACACCCTGCAGGTTGCCGTTGCAGCCGCCTGTAAACCGGACGGATTTGATGATGTGATTGTCGTCTACCTCAAGCTCGATTCTGCTGGAGCAGGTACCTCTTGTCTTATAAATCATTTCTTAAATCACTCCTTGTGAATATTGGTCTCTGTGAATTTTTTTCCTTGCTAACACCATATAGAACAAATGCCCCTCGGGTGCTGCCCGAAAAAGCAATACCAAAGTGACATCCCATGCATCATACAGCAGGGAAAAAGATTTGTAAAGAAGCGACAGGGGACGGTTCTTTGTCTCCTTTTATTTCCAAAAGGGAAGTGACAGGGGACGGTTCTTTGTCTCCTTTTATCTCCAAAAGAAAAAACGGGAGCAGACATCCGATGCCTGCTCCCGGCGGGTTTTGTTGTCACGGTATTGCTGTCAGGGAATATCAGGGGGACACCTGTGTCCTGCCTGAGGAGATCTGTCTCCTGTCAGCGGATCCGCTTTTTTTATGCGGCAAACCGGCAAAGCGCCTGCGTGCCCGTCATATGATTGCTCCGGTTACTCCATCTTCTCCGATTACTCCGGTTATTACGGTTTCTCCGGTTTCTCAGATTACTGGCAGAGTTCCTTGGCCATCTGAGCCAGGGCAGCCCTGCTGTCGTCCTTGAGCGCGGACTTGATGGTGACGGAAGTCTCCAGGAACTTGATGTTCTTGCAGCCCTCGAGCATGGAGTGCATGGTCTTCTTGGCGACGGGAGCCCATGTGCCGTTTTCGATGAAACCGACGGTGCGGTTCTGATAGAAGCGCTCTACCAAGTGCTCGATGAAGGTGTGCATGAAGGGGAAGATGCTGTTGTTGTAGGTCGTGGTTGCCAGGACCAGACGGTCATAGCGGAAAGCATCCTCGACAGCCTCGGGCATATCGTCGCGGGCCAGGTCTGTGACGACGACCTTCTCGCAGCCTTCCTTCTTCAGAAGCTCGGCGAGCTCCATGACGGCCTTCTTTGTGTTGCCGTAGACGGAAGTGTAGGCGATCAGGACACCCTTGCTCTCGGGTGTGTAGGAGGACCACTTGTCATAGAGATCGACATAGTAACCCAGATTCTCACTCAGAACGGGGCCGTGCAGAGGGCAGATGATCTGAATGTCCAGACCGGCGGCCTTCTTGAGCAGGTTCTGGGTCTGCAGGCCGTACTTGCCGACGATGCCGAAGTAGTAACGGCGGGCTTCGCATGCCCAGCCTTCAGGATCCTCGACGTCATTGGCGCCGAACTTGCCGAAGCCGTCCGCGGAGAACAGGACCTTGTCTGTGCTGTCATAGGTGACCATGACTTCAGGCCAGTGAACCATGGGGGCAAGGACGAAGTTGAGGACGTGTGTGCCCAGCTCCAGCTTGTCGCCGTTCTTGACGACCAGCTTCTTCATGGCGGGATCCAGATCGAAGAACTGGCCCATGAAAGTGAAGGTCTTGGCATTTCCGACAACAGTGGTGTCGGGATAGACAGCCAGGAAATTCATGATGTTGGCGGAGTGATCGGGCTCCATGTGCTGCACTACCAGATAATCAGGCTTCCTGCCGCCCAGGACTTCCTTCAGATTGCCCAGCCACTCGTCGGTAAATCTGGCATCAACCGTGTCCATGACCGCGATCTTCTCGTCCATGATGACATAGGAATTGTAAGCCATGCCAAGGGGAACAACATACTGACCCTCAAACAGGTCGATCTCATGATCGTTGACGCCGACGTACTTGATAGAATCTGTGATCTTCATAATAAGTATTTCTCCATTTGATGAATATAGTTTGACTGTATTTCAGAGTACTGATACAAAAAACGAATCGTTTCTGCTTTGTCCAGAGCAGAAAAACCTATATATAATAATACAGCAAAACGCGCATGAATAAAAGCCTGTCAGGAGGGAAACCATTGACTTAAATCAAACTTAGTTACAGCCTGCCTGAAGGAAGACAGGGAACCGTCCCCTTCCTCCCGCCCCCTGTCTCCCCGGTCTCTCACCCGGCATAGGAGTCGAAAAAAGATCAGGGACATGGTAAAGTGGAAGGGAGGCGGTATGAACACGGCAGAGAGTAAGGGTCGTGGAGAACCACCGTGTAAAAACCAGGACGGCAGGCCGGAAAAAACAAACGGCAACGGGACGGAAAACAGGATTCAAAAAAGGCTGCCAGCAGCGGAGGTGCTTGCATGATCAGACCGGAAATGGCGAAGAAATTCATAGACCAGATCACCGAATACACGGAATACAACATCAATATCATGGACGAATCAGGGGTGATCATTGCCAGCCGCGATGAAAATCGTGTCGGGACCTATCACGAGGCGGCCGACCGGATCATCCGCGGAAAGGAAGAGATCGTGGTCATAGAGGATGACAAGATTTATCCCGGCGTCCTGCCCGGCATCAATATGGCGATCATGGTCAATGGCAAAAAGGAGGGGGTCGTGGGTGTCACCGGTGACCCCGGACGAATACACGAAGTCGCAATGGTGACCCGTCTGGCCATCGAGGCTATGCTCAAATATGAAAAACAGCAGGAGGATATTCTGCTGCGTCAGGGAAGAAAAGAGAACTTTTTTCACATGCTGACCCGCGTCGAAGGAATTCACCCCTCGGAAATCAGGGCTGCCGCCCGCATGCTGGAATACGACGAGTCCATTCTTCGCATACCGATTCTGTGCAGGATTCTTGACGATACTTCCCCCGACAAGATTCTGGAGGCGATCCGCGCAAACAAGGGACACTGGATCCAGGATCTGAGCACTGTTATCGATGAGACCCATGTGCTGGTCTTCCGCACGATCCGCGAACCCGGCGCGGGGAGAAGTTACCACCTGCGGGAGGCTGTCATGTCCTATCTGGATCAGACCCTGCGGCGAATGGACCGGGGCGGGGTGCAGGCCGTTTTTTATGTGGGCACACCACAGATTTCTTTTTCCCAATATATCTACGCCTATCGCCACTGCAAGTGGATGGAGAGCAGGTACAGAGGAGGGAAAGACCTGACCGGAACGGACAGAGTGCGCTTTTTTTATGACTGCACATCGGAGTATTTTTACTCAGTCCTGCCCAGAGAGGAGCTGCACCGCGTCTTTTTTCAGTACAACCGGCAGCTGCAGAAGGAGGACCGCAGGCAGTTCATCGAAACGGTGGGAGCTCTCATCGAGACCAATTTCAATCTGACAGAGGCTGCGAAAAAACTGTATATACACAAAAATACCATGATGTACCGGTATAACAAACTCAAGGACATGCTGGACATGGATCCGATCCGTGCCGCGGCGGACCGGACCTTCCTGATTCTGCTCTACCACAGCCTTCAGACCTGATCCGGTCTGCTTTGCCGCAGAATATGGGGATGTGCGGGAGGAGCGGGTGCTCCAAAGCTGTTTTTCGGCTCTGATCCGGTCTGTTTTGCCGCAGAATATGGGGATGTGCGGGAGAATATGGATTCTTCAATGCCCTTCGGAAGTCCCGATATGGCCTGTTCCGCAGCGGAATACCGGATTTCGTGCGGTTTTGAGGGAAACTGTGGGATCCCGTGGGAGACAATTCGCTTTTTAAACGCAATTACTATCCTGCGAGGCTGCTAAGTCTCGTGAAGCCCCGGCTGACACAAAGTGCCGTCCGCAGGTACATCACTATAATGATATCACAATAAGCAGAACGCCTGTTTTGTGTCAATGACACATAAACAGGCTCTTTTTTTATATTGGGGAATCATGGCTGATTTACGGATTCCCGCTTATGATTTTCTTAGAAAGAAACAAAATAAAAAAGAAAAAAAGAACCGCATGTATACAGACGGCATCGGAAGAACAGAAGGGAGACTGCCGGGAAGCAGGCCACTTTACCGGAATCTTAAGACAGACAAAGCCACTTTTTACAGAACCTGATTTACAGTAATTACAGAAAAGTTCAGATCTTCATTTGCAGCAGAGTTCATAGCCTTATTTTCAAGTAGATTTACAAGAAGGGAGAATACACAATGGATGCACAGTTCACCACCCTTGGGGCGATCATAGGTCTTGTGATCGCAATCGTTCTGATCATTAAAAAAGTACAGCCTGCCTACAGCCTGATCTTCGGCGCCCTGATCGGGGGCCTGATCGGCGGAGGCGGCCTGGATGTGACCGTCAGCACCATGGTCTCAGGCGCAGGTTCCATGATGTCTTCAGTCCTGAGAATCCTGACCAGCGGAATTCTCGCGGGCGCCCTGATCAAGACCGGATCGGCGGAAAAAATCGCGGAGACCATCGTTGAGAAGCTGGGCGAGAAGCGCGCCGTGGCTGCGATCTCTGTCGCCACCATGATCATCTGCGCGGTCGGCGTCTTCATCGATATTTCAGTCATCACCGTCGCTCCCATCGCCCTGGCCATCGGCAAGCGCGCAGGCCTTTCCAGAAGCGGCATTCTGGTCGCTATGATCGGCGGCGGCAAGGCCGGCAACATCATTTCCCCCAACCCCAACACAATCGCCGTCTCCGAGGCCTTTGAACAGCCCCTGACCTCTGTCATGGCGCGCAACATCATCCCCGGGCTCTGTGCTCTGGCAATGGCTATTTTCCTCGCCTCCATCCTTGTGAAAAAAGAAGGTGAGGAGATCCAGGCATCCGACCTTGAGGGCGCCGGAGACAAAGAGCTTCCCGGTTTTCTTCCCGCTATCCTCGGCCCTGCCGTGGTAATCATCATGCTGGCGCTCCGTCCCCTCGCGGGGATCGCGATTGACCCCCTCATCGCTCTCCCGGTGGGCGGAGCAGTCAGCACGATCGCGACCGGCAAGGCAAAACACTTTATCGAATACACGGAATTCGGCCTCACCAAGGTCATCGGCGTCTCCATCCTGCTGATTGGCACGGGAACCATCGCAGGTATCATCAAGGCATCCGCCCTGCAGTATGACGTGACCACCATCCTCGAAGCCATGAACATGCCCGCCTTCGTCCTTGCGCCTCTCTCAGGCATCCTGATGGCAGCGGCAACAGCCTCCACGACTGCCGGCGCTACCGTCGCGGCACAGACCTTCGCGCCCACCCTTATTTCCAGCGGCGTGTCCGGCCTCGCGGCAGCAGCCATGATCCACGCCGGAGCAACCGTCCTCGATTCCCTGCCTCACGGATCCTTCTTCCACGCGACCGGCGGCGCTGTCAACATGAGCATCGGCGACCGCATGAAGATCATTCCCTTCGAGGCGGCCATCGGAATCACCAGCACGATCGTCTCTGTCATTCTCTACATGGTTCTTCACTGAAAAAAAAGCCCTTGTCCTCCCCCTGGGGCAGTTCAGATTGCGGGCTGCTGAAAACGGAGAAGAAAAGACATCTTTACGGATATTTATTTAGCTTTTTTATGGAAAAGACGGAGATATTTCTTTAATATATAGATATGAGAAGCAGAGTTCAGCTGTTTCACATACAAGCCTGTGAGCTGTGATCACAGCAGCAGGCAGCAGGCAGCAAGCAACAAGCGTGATCATCCGGCTTCGATCCGGACCAAAGACCGGGAATGGAAGGCCAGACGCAAAAGACCGGGAACGGAAGGTCAGACGCGGAAGGCCCGGACTCGGAAGGCCATGCACGGACAAACCGGATGATTATGCAAACGACTGTTAACAAGGCGAAAGGAAATGAATGTGAGGGGGCCGCAGGCCGGACCGGTGATCGGGAGATCACGGACAAAAGCTGCGGTACATTCGTGGAACAGACGACCTGGAAAAGGAGGGTAAACATGAAACTTATTTTTGCTTCGGATTCTTTCAAGGGAACTCTTTCAAGCGAGAAGACTGTGGAGCTTCTGACCAAAGCGGCCCATGAAGTGTTCGGTCCCTGTGAGACCTACGGCGTTCCTGTGGCGGACGGCGGCGAGGGCACGACCGACGCGGTTGTCCTGGCGACAAAGGGAGAAAAGGTTTATACGGACGTACACGGGCCCCTTATGGAAATGACCCGCGCCTATTACGGGAAACTGAGCGACACCGAAGCTGTACTCGAGATGGCCCAGGCCTCCGGACTTCCCATGGTTCCGGAAGACAAACGAAATCCCCTGAACACCACTACCTACGGCACCGGCGAACTGGTCCTGGCTGCTCTGAACGCAGGATATACAGACATTTCCATCGCAATCGGCGGATCCGCCACCAACGACGGCGGCATGGGCTTCGCCAGCGCTCTGGGCGTCAAATTCCTGGATGCTGACGGCAATATCCTCGAGGGCAAGGGAAGCGAGCTGGAGAAGGTCGCCCACATCGATGCGAGCGGCATCCCTGAAAATGTCCGCAAGGCCCACTTTACTGTTATGTGCGATGTCACCAATCCCCTGTGCGGCAAGGACGGAGCTACCTACACCTTCGGAAAACAGAAGGGCGGCACTCCCGAGATCCTCGACCGTCTTGAAAAGGGCATGCAGAACTACCGCGACGTCATCATCCGCGAGTTCGGCAAGAACCCCGACGAGACTCCCGGCACCGGCGCTGCAGGCGGCCTGGGCGCGGCTCTGAAGATCTTCTTTGACGCTGAGATGAAATCCGGCATTGATACAGTCCTTGACCTCATCGATTTTGATTCGGTGATTTACGGAGCTGACCTGATCGTGACCGGCGAGGGCAGGACCGACTGGCAGAGCTGCTTCGGAAAAGTCATGCAGGGCGTCGGCGACCGCGCCATGAAACAGAATGTCCCCGCAGTGGCTCTCTGCGGCGGCCTTGGAAAAGGCTACGCCGACATCTACGCGCATGGCATCGATTCCATCATGACCACTGTCGACGGCCCCATGGAGCTGTCCGAAGCGCTTGACCGCGCGGAGGAACTCTACTACATGGGCGCAGTGCGTCTCTTCCGCATGGTGCGTGCCGGAATGCGCATGAAATAAGTCAACAGCCGCATGGGTGCGGACACAGTGCGGCACCTCCGCAAGATCCGCGCCGCCATGCGCATGAAAAACGAAAAAAGTCAGCTGCCGCATGGGTGCGGACACAGTGTGGTATTTCCGCAAGATCCGCGCCGCCATGCGCATGAAATATTCCGAAAAAAAGGAATTGTTACGGAAAAGAAAACAGGAAACATTCCGGAAAAAAGGAATAATCTGTAAAAACCGGGATAAACCGGGAAAACAGGAATAAAAAAACAGAGACAATGAAACTGCAGTGAACTGACAGGAGGGGAATATATGCGCAAAACAAAAATTATCTGCACAATCGGTCCTGCCAGCGAGAGCGAAGAGAAGCTCCGCGCGCTGATCGAGGCCGGAATGGACGTGGCGAGATTCAATTTTTCTCACGGGACCTATGAAGAGCACAAGGCAAAATTCAAACGCCTTGTCAGGCTCCGCCGCGAGATGGGCAGACCTGTCGCCACGCTGATGGACACTAAGGGACCGGAGATCCGCCTGCGCGATTTTGAGGGCGGAAAGGTCATGCTGGAGCGCGGGGAGACATTCACCCTGACGACCGAGGAAGTGATGGGAACTGCTCAGCGCGCAACCATCAGCTACAAGGGCCTGGTCAATGATGTCCGCAAGGACAGCTGCATTCTGATCGATGACGGCCTGATCGAGCTGCGCGTCGACAGTGTCACTGACACGGAGATCCACTGCACTGTCATCAACGGCGGACCCGTTTCCAACCACAAGGGCGTCAATGTGCCCGGCGCAGATCTTTCCATGCCTTTCATCAGCGAGCAGGACCGCTCCGACATCGAGTTCGGGTGCAAGATGGGCTATGAGTACATCGCAGCCTCCTTTGTCAGGACGGCGGACGATGTGCGCGAGATTCGCAAGATCCTGGATCAGTTCGGCAGCAGGATGAAGATCATCGCCAAGATCGAAAGCACCCAGGGCGTCAACAACATCGACGAAATCCTCGATGAGGCGGACGGCGTCATGGTAGCCCGCGGCGACCTCGGCGTGGAAGTCCCGCTGGAAGAGGTGCCCGTCTACCAGAAGCACATCATCCACCTGGCGGAGATCAGAGGCAAGATCGTTGTCACTGCGACCCAGATGCTCGACTCCATGATGCACAATCCCCGCCCGACCCGCGCCGAGGCGACCGACGTCGCCAACGCCATCTACGACGGGACGACAGCCATCATGCTCTCCGGCGAGACAGCCAGCGGCTCCTATCCCGTCGAGGCTGTAGAGACCATGTCCAGGATCGCCATGGCGGCCGAGAATGACGTCAACTACAGAAAACGCTTTTCCAAGAGATACGATGAGGGCGAGACGGACGTCACGACCGCAATCTCCCACTCGACCTGCATGGTGGCAAGGGACATCAACGCCAGGGCTATCATCACAGTTACCATGTCCGGCTTTACCGCCCTTCAGATCAGTAAATACAAACCCCTCTGTCCCATCGTGGCCTGCTCGGTCAGCGAGCCCGTCGCATGCCAGATGAACCTCTTCTTCGGAGTCATTCCCCAGAACATCCCCCAGGAGGACAACGAGGAGATGCTCTTTGAGGCGGCTGTCATGGCAGCCAAGAATGCAGGGTACGCCGAGAAGGGCGACAAGGTCGTGCTCACGGCAGGACTGCCCCTGGGCGAGGCCGGCAACACCAACATGGTCCGCGTAGTCGAAGTGTTCTGATACCCGGACCGGCTTTCAAGATAATAATTCTCAGAACGAAAAAATATGACGGAAAGGCCAAAAGGCATGTACGGGCAGGACCCGGCTGCCTTTTGGCCTTTCTTTCTATGACACGGGGAAGGGGACGGTTCTTTGGGAGTCAGAACCGTCCCCTTCTCCCCAAGCGTCCCCTGTCTCCCCCCACTTGTGTTTGGAAAATATCGGAATCTGCGTTATACTATAGGGCATGAACGGATTTTCAGAAATCATAGGTCAGGACATTATTGTCTCTCACCTGCAGAACGCTCTGCGGACCGGCGAGGTCTCGCATGCATACATTCTCAACGGAGCAAAGGGCTCCGGGCGGCATATGATCGCCCGGAGCTTTTCGGCTGCTCTGCTCTGCTACGATCCGCAGACTGTGGACGGCCGCATTGAGGCCTGCGGACAGTGCCTCTCCTGCATCCAGACTGCTTCTGATAACAATCCGGACCTGATCACGCCGCAGCGTCAGAAGGAGAACAGCATCGGCGTCGACGATATCCGCAAAATGAGGGCCGACGTCCAGATCAAGCCCTACAGCTCCTCCCGCAAGATCTACATTCTGGAGGACGCTGAAAAAATGACCCCCGCCGCCCAGAACGCCCTGCTCAAGACCCTGGAGGAACCTCCCTCCTACGCCGTGATCATTCTGCTGGCGGACGGCACTTCCGCCTTCCTTCCCACGATTATGAGCCGCTGCGTGACCCTTCCCCTGCGTCCGGTCCCCGAAAAAGCGGTGGAGGACTGCCTGGAAGAGCGCTTCGGGGCGGACGAAGGCCGGGCCCGTCTCTGCGCCCGCTTTTCGGGCGGAAGCATAGGCCGGGCCGCCCAGCTTCTGGAGAATGAACAGTTTGCCGCCCTGCGTGAAAAAACGATTGTTTTTCTGCGAGAGATAGATCAGACAGACGCCGCCGCCATCGCCGCCTTTGCCAAAGAGGCGGCCGCTGAGAACGAGACCCAGGACCTGATCGACTTTATTCTGACCTGGAACAGGGATTTATTGGTATACAGGAGCACCAGAGAAACAGAGAACTTGATTTTTACCGATGAAGTACAGTATATTATAAAAGCCGCGAGTGCGCTCTCGTGGCGCGGCCTTCAGGCTGTATCCGAAGCGGTATTCCGCGCGCGCAGACGCCTTTTTTCAAATGTCAACGCCGAACTCACCCTGCAGATGATGCTGCTGGAGATCCGGGCGGCGTGCAGAATGAAGGCAGGTCCTGAAAGATGAACAGAAATATCCGGGACCTGAAAGAAGAACAGAGGTATTTATAAATGGAAAAAACCGAAAACGGCAAGGTAAAAGTCGTCGGAGTCCGCTTCCGGACTGCGGGAAAAATATATTATTTTGATCCGGGTGATTTTGAACTGTCACGCGGCAAGCACGTGATCGTGGAGACAGCCAGAGGGCTGGAGTACGGCTTTGTCGTGGGTCCCCCCATGGAAGTGGATGAGAAGGACATCACCCAGCCCCTCAAGGCGGTGATCCGGATCAGCACGGAAGAGGATGACATCCGCGAGAAGAAAAACCGCGAGCGTGAGCGCGAAGCCTTCTGGATCTGCCGCGAAAAGATCCAGCGCCGCGGCCTGGATATGAAGCTGATCGATGCCGAATATACTTTTGACAACAGCAAAGTGCTGTTTTATTTCACCGCGGACGGCCGCGTGGATTTCCGCGAACTGGTCAAGGATCTGGCGGGTGTATTCCGCACGCGCATCGAGCTGCGCCAGGTGGGTGTCCGAGACGAGACCAAGATCCTGGGCGGATACGGAAGCTGCGGCAGGCCTCTCTGCTGCCATACCTGGCTTTCCGATTTTGTGCCCGTCTCCATTAAGATGGCCAAGGAACAGAACCTTTCGCTCAATCCGGGCAAGATCTCGGGCGTGTGCGGAAGGCTCATGTGCTGCCTCAAAAACGAGGCCGAGATCTACGAGGAACTCAACAAGACCCTTCCCCATCCCGGGGACGAGGTGGAGTCCGCGGACGGCCTGAACGGCCTGATCGAGAGCGTCAACATCCTGCGCCAGACTGCCCGCGTCATCGTGGAAGTGGATGATGAAAAAGAACTTCATGAGTACAACGTCAGCGACCTGACTATCCTGCGCAGACGCCGCAGGGGCACCAGCCGCCCGACTATGCAGAAGACTCCTGTTCAGCAGAAGACCGCTCCCAAGCAGGCTGCCGGCAAGGACAAGGAAAAAGACGGCAAAGAAGTCAGAGAAGGAAAAGAAGGAAGAGAAGGCCGCGAAGGCAGAGAATCCAGGGAGCCCAGGGAAGGCCGCGAAGGCAGAGGAAAATCCGGCGGATTCCGCGAAGGCCGCGAAGGCGGTTCCAGAGAGCGGGGCAGAAACCGCGGCGACCGCAGACAGGACCGCCGCTCCCGCAGGGACGATAAACCCGGCAGCGCGCCTGCCGCGAACAGCGGAAATCCTCAGGAATAACAAGTACCGGCAGAATCCGCCGCGGAAACTTCGACTGTGAAAGAGTATTATTGAAAAGTGAAATAATGACCACTGACAAGATTGACGAATCCGGAGCCGGCGCCATCATGCGCCGGCCCTCTCAGGACAGCACAAGCCCCGAGGGAAGGGAAAAGGATGCAGGCGCGGTTCCGGTATATCCCGGGGAGCGCATCGATGACCTGCAGCGCGCGGGTCTGAGGATCATCCAGGACCCGGCCAGGTTCTGTTTTGGCATGGATGCGGTTCTGCTTTCTGCCTATGTGCAGATGAAAAAGGCCCGGCGGGGCCTGGACCTGGGAACGGGAAACGGCATTATCCCCATTCTGTTGTCCGACAGGACCGACTGCGCCAGCCTCACGGGACTGGAGATCCAGGCTGCCAGCGCGGACCTTGCGGAGCGCAGCGCGGCGCTCAACGGACTCGGGGAGCGCATACATATTGTCCGCGGAGATATAAGGGAAGCAGACCGCATTTTTGCAGCTGCTTCTTTTGATTTTATCACCTGCAATCCCCCCTACCGTCAGGCGGGCAGCGGCAGGATCAGCGGCACCCCCGCCGGGGGCCCGCGAAGACAGACCCCGATAAG
>JAUNEM010000053.1:5943-15830 GCA_030525515.1 Eubacteriales bacterium | reverse complement strand
TATCCCGCAGACGACTATGGTCGACTGGGGTTTTACGCGCCGTTTCGATAATAAAACAAGAATTTTCCACGGGCCTGTCGGCGCGGGGCGCTTCCGTTCCCGAGGGGTTCCCTGAATTTGCTGTTCCCGGGCCTGTCGGCGCGGGGCAGGCTGCATAGGGGCAAAGGACTCGCGGACGAGTCTTGAATCATATATGTTTTAAACAGGAGGCAGGATCATGAAGGAAATCTATCTTGCGGGCGGCTGTTTCTGGGGACTGCAGAAGTTTTTTGATCAGTTTGACGGCGTTGTTTCCACAGAGGTCGGATATGCGAATGGCCCGGATCGTAGAGATGGTCATAGGCCGACATATGAAGAAGTCTGCCGCAGCAGCGGGCATGCGGAGACCGTGAAGATTACCTACGATGAAAAGAGGATCTCCCTGCCGGAGCTGCTCCGTTTTTATTTCATGGTCATCGACCCTTTGTCTGTCAACAGACAGGGGAATGACCGGGGAATCCAGTACCGCACAGGAATCTATTTTGCGGACAGTGAGCAGCTGCAGGAGATACGTCCTGTCTACGATGCGGAGCAGGAACAGGCAGGGAGCCCCCTTGCTGTGGAACTGGAACAGATCAGGAACTTCTTTTCCGCAGAGGACTATCACCAGAAATATCTGGAGAAAAATCCCGGGGGCTACTGCCATATTCCCGACAGATATTACCATCTTGCAGATCGGAAATGATGTACCCGCGGACGACACTTTGTGTCTGCCGGGGATTCACGAGACTCAGCGGCCCCGCAGGATAATACGATAATACTGTAAAAAGCTGAGTATTAAACAGGAGTATAAGATTAATGATTGAAGTGACAGGAATCTATAATACAGCGAAGATTTTCACCGACAATTGTGATCCGGCCACGATTGCCCAGGTCAGAAATCTGATGAATCAGCCTTCCGTGAAGGGGGCAAAAATACGTATTATGCCGGACTGCCACGCAGGTGCCGGCTGTGTCATCGGCACGACCATGACCATTACAGATAAGGTGATCCCCAATCTGGTCGGTGTGGATATCGGATGTGGGATGCTGGCGACAAAGCTGAAGGAACAGCGGATCAACCTGCCCGAATTTGACAGCATTTCCCAGGCGGAGGTGCCGTCCGGCATGAGGATCAGGAAGACTGCCCACACACTTGCGGACACTATCTCCGCAGAGGAGCTGGCATGTTTCCGCAAGACCGGCTGCAAGGTGACTCCGGATGTGTTCCGCCTCAGCCTCGGCACACTGGGAGGCGGCAATCATTTCTGGGAACTGGACCGGGATGAGGAGGGAAGTATCTGGCTGGTCGTGCACACCGGCTCCCGCAGGAGCGGCAAGGATGTGGCAGAGTATTATCAGCAGCGGGCCTATGAAAGTCTGAACCTGACAGGCAGAAAAAGGAAACAGGAAATAGCGGCGCAGCGGGAGGCTTTTATCAGGCAGATCAAAGAAGAGGGCAGAGAGAAGGAGCTGAGCAGACTTCTTCGCACCTGGAAGCCTTCTCTTCCGGAAAAAGAGATTGCGGTTCCCTATGAAGTCGCCTGGTGCGAAGGCGAACTGTTCGATGACTACATCCACGATATGAAGATCATGCAGTCCTATGCGGCCTTAAACCGCAGGATCATTACGGAAGTGATCCTGAAACACTGCAAACTCCATGCAACAGAACAGTTTGAGACAATACACAACTATATCGATACTGACCGCATGATCCTCAGAAAAGGGTCTGTGTCCGCGGAAAAGGGCCAGCGGTTGCTGATCCCGATCAACATGCGGGACGGAGCCCTGATCTGTATCGGAAAAGGGAACCCTGACTGGAACGAATCCGCGCCTCACGGAGCCGGGCGGCTTATGTCCCGCTCGGAGGCACGTTCCTCCATTTCCATGAAAGACTACAAAGCTTCCATGGAAGGCATCTATACCTCCTGTGTCGGACGCGGAACGATCGATGAATCCCCGATGGCATACAAACCCATCGAAGAGATCATGACAAACATTGAACCTTCTGTTGAGATTATCTCCCGGATCAAGCCTATCTATAATTACAAGGCCGGGGGAGATGACTGAACATGGTGAAAAGGGATCTCTCAGAGCACAGAAGCAGCTTTCAACCACGATCAATCGATTTTCGGGAGAAAAGAATGGCATCAACGAAAGAATATCTGGACTTTATCTTAGAGCAATTGTCAGAACTGGATGAAATCCGTTTCAGGGCCATGATGGGTGAATATATACTGTATTACCGGGGAAAAGTATTCGGCGGCATATACGATGACAGACTGCTCATCAAGCCTGTCCCGGCTGCAGTCAGGATGATGCCGGATGCAAGGATGGAACTTCCCTATGAGGGAGCCGGGGAGATGCTTCTGGTGGATGACGTCGATAACAGGCAGTTCCTGTGTCATTTGGTTGAGAGCATGTGGGAAGAACTGCCGGAGAAGAAAAAGAAGAAGCGCCAGACTAGCCCGGATCTGCATCGACCCTATTATCGATGTTATTATCGGCGCTGTTACCGATGCTGTTTTCGATGTTGTTACTGATGTTGTGATCGATGTTATTACCGATATTATTTCCGAAGGGAATACAAAGGGAGTACCTGCATGAGAATCATAATATCTCCGGCAAAGCAGATGCGGGAAGACACAGATTCCTTTGCCTGCGCGAGCCTGCCGCCCTTTATGGATAAGACAAAGATCCTGATGGAATGGATCCGGAATCTTTCCTACGAAGATCAGAAGAAGCTCTGGGCATGCAATGATCAGATCGCCGGGCAGAACAATGAACGGTTTGCCAATATGGACCTGCAAAAGAGCCTGACCCCGGCAATTCTGGCCTATGACGGCATCCAGTATACCTATATGGCCCCGGCTGTGTTCGAAGACGGCCAGTATGAATACGTCCAGGAACACCTCCGGATCCTGTCCGGTTTTTACGGCGTGGTAAGGCCGATGGACGGTGTGGTCCCCTACCGTCTGGAAATGCAGGCAAAAGCAGCGGTTTCCGGACACAGGAACCTGTATGATTTCTGGGGAGACAGCCTTTACCGGGAAGTGATGGACGACAGCCGTGTTCTGATCAACCTGGCCTCCAGGGAGTATTCCAAATGCATTGAGAAGTATCTGCGGCCGGAGGATCGCTGTGTCAACTGTGTCTTTGGGGAAGTGTCGGGAGGAAAGGTTGTCCAGAAGGGAGTCTATGCCAAGATGGCGAGAGGCCAGATGGTCCGCTTTATGGCCGGCATTCAGGCTGAAAAACCGGAACAGATTAAGGCATTTGACTGGAGCGGATACCGATTTGATGAAAGCAGGTCTTCAGATCAGAAATATGTTTTCATCCGGACCTGAAGCGCCGGGAAAGACGGCTTCCTGAAGACGCACGATATAGACAAACAGCGTGAAGATATCCGGAGATAGAAGTCACGGGTATTGCGCGATGAAGAATAAAACAGCTGCCCTCAACGGGCAGCTGCAGTTTTTTTCAGTGCATCGATGTGTAATACTGAATGCAGGAATCAGAGTAACTTCGTGATCAGTGTTACTTCGGGATTATGATTCATCAGGAATCATTGCCGATCAGGGATCAGCGCTGATCCGGCATCGGCGGAACAAAGTGATAGGCGGCAGGATCCAGGGAAACCTTCAGAGGATCAACGGCTGCCCGTTCGTCAAGGATCTCGTGCGTCTCCGGGTTTCTGCCGTTTTTCATGGTGTTGCTGTTACGGCTGCGATACCAGAGTACGTCATTGAGAATCTGTCCCGCATCCGTAAAAGCCTGATCCTGCATGGCATTGCAGTAGTCTGTTATATACTGCTTTGCGGCAGCTTCGTTCATACCTGCCGCGGTCTTCAGGATTTCGGGCATTTCCTGTGTCATGATTGATTCCGCGTCATGCCAATAGGTCCTCACAGGCAGACCGTAGATCGTATAATCGTTTTTTTCCACTCCCAGTGTGCACAGCGCCTTGAACCGGTAATAGGGATACTGCTGTGTATCAAAGGTGCGGGCATTTTCCGCGCTTTGATTGCGGCTGTACGGCTCACTTATGCTCTGTGCGCCGTTTGACACCGGAACAAAAACACCGTACAGAGCAGGGCCGGTGCTCTCCCATGTGACGCAGGACATATCGGCGGGAAGATCAGGATAGATCAGGGCAATGTTGACTTCGCTGCTGCCATAGACATCGATTAAATTGAACAAGACCTCTACAGCTTCCCGGGCGGTGGCGCTCTGGCAGACTACAAGATCCACAGCAGTAAACTCAGAGAGCCCTGCTTCGACCAGGGGATCCGCTTTAAGCACCGCGGCATTGGAGAAGGATGTGATGGATATGAGCATGGTAACAACGTATTCATTGGCACAGACCGTCGCGTCCTTTCCCAGCCCGTTATATGCAGTTGTGCTGTCCATAAAGGCTGCGCAGGGACTGGAAGATTCTGCCTGTTTAAAGCGGATCTGTAAGAGTTATAATAAGTCTTGGAAACAAGCCGGAAAGATGATCAGGTCCGGGATCTGTTCCCGGGGAGGTGATTTCAGAGATATGATTCTTTTTAATGATCTGTTTAAGGAGCACGGGTTCTTCAGCAATGATTATCCGGAGAGCTTTACCGTGGAAAGGCTGACTTTTTCTTCCATGACAAAATACCTCATGTTCTGCAGGGCAAGTCTGTCCGGGGATCGGGAGACGGCGTGGAAGATCTTTAATGAATGGAATATTCACGTGATCCGGCGCATCGGCATGACCGTGAAAGGATTTGATGAGAACATCTGGAAGGGGCAGCGCAGCATCATTCTGGCCCGTGGACTTAAAGCGAAATTCGATCAGAACCCTGCCTTTATCGCGGATCTGCTCAGAACAGGGGAGGAAATGCTGGTCTACTGTGATCCTGATGATGACGAGTTCGGCATCGGTCTGAGTCCGGATGCCCCGGAATGCCAGGACCGGGAGCAGTGGCAGGGCCTGAATCTGCTTGGTTATGCGCTCATGGATCTGCGGTCTGTTTATCAGGCAAAGGTGCCGGAAGGCGCAATGCACGAAATCCGGGAGAAGGCGGGCGCCGGCAGCAGGATCGGCCTGATGGAAGCCCTGGACGGGGTCGGCATCAGAATGAGGGAAGAAGAATGCCGGTATTCACCTTATAAGGGAGAAGAGCCTTTTATTTACCTGAACTACTCCCCTGCAGACATAAAGGAGGCCTTTGAATTCATCGAGATTCTGAACCGGATGGGCTTTCGCGTATGGTATGACGAGTTCATCACAGACGGGAGGCTGTGGTCCGCGGAGCGGTCCGATGCAATTGAGCGCAGCTTTCTGGTGATGGATTTCGATAATGGCGAAAAAAACACCTCTCTGGTCAGAATATTGGCGAGAGAGTTCGCGGAAATCGCGGAGATTCCGGTGGTTGATTTTAAGATGCCGACGGATCCTGAAGAGAGAAAAGAGCTTCGGGATACCTGTAAGGCCCTTCTTGAGGAAGCGGGACTGACACCGCGCATGACTTGGCCCGAGGGCCAAAAGCAGCGGGAGCCCAAGTGGGATCTGGTCCTGCAGTATTACGAGCACTACGCTGAAAAATATTACAGCAAACCCTGGGATAAAAACTGGCTCTGGGCCAATCTGCGGACCAGAGAAGTCTTTGATGCCCGAAACCGTAGAGTGACAGGCAAAGTGAAGCCCGGGCTGGTCAGGGGACGCTGTGTGGAACGGGAGGAGCAGCCGGTCTTTTTGTCGGATGAGGATTTTTACAGGGCATCTGTCTGGAAATGCAAGTGCTTCGACGCCGCGCCCAAAAGAGCTTCGCGAGAAGTACCTGATTATATAGGGACGCCAAAGGACTGGGAATTCATCAGACGCCTCTCGAATCTGAGAGGTAAGCCTGTTCCGGAAATCGAGAGGGAATACAACGGCAGGAAACACAGTATGGACAGAGACGCCAGAGAGTACCCGTATATGGATGAGTTTGAGTAAATCAGCACCAGGGGAGAGGACTAATGATTAATGCGTCAGGCTGAACATACAGAGGAGGGGATATTCATGCCAGACAAAGACCCGGGGATCAACCGCTTCAGCCGGGAGGAATGCGCTTATCTGCTAAGCTTCACCGAAAGCCTGCACAATCTGCCAAAGGACGATTATTCGGTCAGCTTTGCCAATTTCTCTGCGGAAGAAAGCGACAGGAGGCCTCTTTTCATGGTGGACTATGTCTCTTTGGGAAAGCAGGTACCGGAAGAAAAACTGCGGGACTGCCTGGACCTGATGAAGATCATGGTGGATGAGCAGTTTCTTTATGATGTATGCACGCTGGATGGTCAGCTTCTTTTTCAAGATACACCTGTTCACCTGGTTTGTCGATGGGCATTAGGAACGCGCAAAGCTCCTGCACATTAAAAATGGATACAGCACACGCCTGCGGACGGGAAGTGTGCTGTATCCATGCCATTATGGTTTGGACTGTGGTGATAATATGCGATTCAATAATATTCCGGTATTTCAGTAGGACTGCGACCGGGTTATATATCTGGCAAAGGTGTCTTTGAGAGGCTCATCCTGCGAGGAAAGCCAGGCGCCGATGATCATCAGCAACAGAGCCGCGGCAAACAGGACTCCGGGAATCTCGCGGAAGATCAGAAGTGACAGAAAGACACCGATGAAAGGGGCAGTGGCATAGTAAGCGCTTGTCCGCGCAGCTCCAAGAAGCCTCTGCGCATAGACGTAAAAGTATATGCTGAGGCCGTATGCGACGAAACCAAGCAGCAGCACGGCCGGAACCGTCCATGCATGTGTGATCCGTTCTCCGCGGATGAGGCCGATGATAATGGACCCTGTCCCTGAAAAGGATCCTTTGACCATGACGATTTGAAGAGGATCTTTAGAGGAGAGCTTTCTGGTACAGTTGTTTTCTATGCCCCAGCAGATGCAGGCGAGAAGTACAAAAAGAGAGCCGGAGCTGAACTGCAGGCTTGAGACATCTTCAAAGGACAACAGCGCGCAGGAGGCTGTTACAAACAGAATACCCAGCCATAGTCTTGGAGAAATCGCTTCCTTAAAGACCATCAGCGCAATGATTGCCGTGGCAACGATCTCAAAGTTGTTCAGAAGAGATACATTGGCAGCAGTGGTCAGAGTCAGTCCGAACAGCAGGCAGATGGGAGCTGCGATATCAAGCACGATCATTGCGACAGTATAGGGCAGTTCCTGCCTGGTGAGGCGGGATTCCGTTTCCGGTCTGCCGGCTGCTTTTTTAATGAGTCCAATCAAGGTCATACCCAGACCTGCTCCAATATATAGAAAGCCCGCCATCAGGGTGGAAGGCATATACCCGAGCAGCAATTTGGAAAAAGGTGAGTTTAAGGCATAGAGGCCCGCGGCAAGTATGGCCAGGAATATGCCGTGTTTCATAGTGGCTTCAGTGGTGGACTTCATTCGATCATCTCCCGTTCTGACAATTCGCTTCAGGCATCTGAGTTCTGATATTTCAACTCTGATATCTCCGAAACGAAATATTTGATAATGTACAAAGTGTTCGATATAATCAAATGATAGATATTCGAAGAACCGGTTACAACAACCAGAAGTAAAGGGATGTTCGATACTGAACAATTCCCGCTATTTGTTCGGAGGCACAGATTGGATTATGGACCGAAGACAGCTGAAAACACGGAGTGCAATCTTTCAGGCATTTAGTAAGCTGCTGGAAAAGAAACATTTTAACAATATCACTGTCCAGGAGATACTTGATGAGGCGAATGTCGGGAGAAGCACCTTCTATGCCCATTTCGAGACCAAGGATGCCCTGCTGAGGGAAATGTGCACTGATATTTTCAACCATATCTTTTCGCAGGAACTTCATTCTGAGTCATCACATGATTTCTCTTCCTCCGATCATGGATTAAAGGAGAAGATCACACATCTTCTTTATCACATGAAGGACAATAAAGGAAATGTGCAGGGAGTCTTATCCGGCGAAAGCGGGGAGTTATTTATGCGCTATTTCAAGGAATACCTCATGGAGATGTTTGAACAGTATCCCCAAAGTATCAGGCAGGATATTCCAAGGGAGTTTGCGCTGAACCATCTGGTGGGCAGCCTGGCGGAAGCAGTGAAATGGTGGATCGCAGGAAGGATGGAAATGCCGCCGGAGGAACTGGCGGACTGCTATTTAAAACTGATAGGATATGACCGTTGAAAGACTACTTCCAGGAAGGAAAGAGATAGTGTAGTGACTAAAGGAGGAGGACGGGAGATGAGGAAGCTGATAGATATCGGAAATCGTTATGCACATGAAAGCACCTGGCGGGATTACGCAGTCACAAAACTCTGCCTGTTTTCTATGGGGCTTGCGGCAGGGACACAGGTGGCGGAAAAGCATAAAAAGACAGTTTTGGGTGTATCAGCATGCGCGTTTGCAGTGACATATATTCCGCTGATGGCAAAGCTGATCGGGATGGCTGTAAAACAGGATGACTGAACAGGAGGCTATGTGATGACAATAAAGAAACAGTTACCGGGATGGGTAACCGTGTATTCATAATAAAGAAACAATTACCGGGAGGAAAAATCATATGGCGACAGCAAAGAAACAGTTGACCGTAAAACCTGAATTCAATGACTTTCTGCAGGCGGTAGATGAGTATACCGCGCAGCTGCCCCTTGTGATCCGCATGCCCTTTCGCCAGGCACTTCACTGCGAATATGAGGGAAATTACGAAAAGATGGAGGAACTCTGCAGAGGTATTCTCGCAGGCCATCCGGAGAACACGGAAGCTCTCGCCCTGTTGGGAAGAGCCCAGCTGTCTCAGCAAAAATACAAAGAGGCGGAGGAGACCCTGCGGGAGGTGCTGGAAAAAGAACCGGAACGCAATTTTGAGCGTATAGAGCACGGAATCTGCTTCCATGCCATGGGCAGGTATCATGAAGCCCTCAGGGAACTGCTGAAAGGGGATCCGGATAAGGACTATCACCCCTTCTATTACTCCACCCTGGGCGACTGCTATGAGAATACAGGGAACCGGATGAGTGCCAGAAATGCTTTCCGCAAAGAGATTGCAATGTGGGAGGAGTCCGGGGAGATGGCATCTTCGGAGAATCTGGACGGCTGCTTCTGCAACATGATCTATCTGGACGGCTCACTCTCTCTCACAGAGCTGTCGGCTGATCTTGAGGTCTACAGAAAATTTCTGAGAGAAGCAGAGATGACACAGACCATGCAGGATCACCTTGCCAAAAACATTGCCTATTGGAGCACGCTTCTGACTCTGCCGGCATTCCGCGATCCGTTTTTGAAGTTCGTAAAGGATGTGGAGCAGGAGGGGTATCTGCTGGACAGCCCCGGATACAGCATTATTGACAGCGCTTATCGCGCGGTGGAGTCTTACCGCTACCACGAGGACCGGAATGTAGATGCCTTCATGGAGTCGTTTTTATCAGCGGAGGCTGGGGACCGGAGCGGGAGCGGAAACGACGGCGACACTGCCCGCGCAGTGCAGCTGGCGCACGAGTGGTATATGTCCCGGTGCGTCGATGAATACGCGCAGATGCTCCTGTACGTCGCCGAACAGTATCCCCACACCTATGCCCGCATAGTGACCTTCCTTGAACAGCTGCAGACTCTCGGTCCTGAGAAAATGAGAGAGAAGATCCTCGACTGTTTTGAAGAGGAAAAATTCGTGAAAGTCGGAAGAGAGGAAGTCAGCGCCGAACTGGATCTGGCTTATCAGAAGGTGCGCGCTGCCAAAAAGCAGCCCGTCTATGTTGCGGAGGGCGGGGTGACCTATAAAAGAAGCGGCAGGAAGATCATGCCCAACGATCCGTGTCCCTGCGGGTCGGGCAAAAAATACAAAAAATGCCACGGCAGATGATCAGAGGAGAG
>JAUNEM010000053.1:0-5843 GCA_030525515.1 Eubacteriales bacterium | reverse complement strand
AGAGAACCGTCCCCTGTCCCCTGTCTCCCGTCGGCTGTATAGCCGGAGATTTTACCATATGTTTACCCGGGCATCCGGGGCGAGGTACATGCCGTCGCCTTCGGTAATGCCGTAGAAATTGAGGAATTCATCGTACTGCTGCAGGGTGGCGTTGATTCTCAGACAGCATATAGGGTGCACATCATTGATGCGCAGATACGTCATCTGGAGAGTATCTTTTGTAAGATAGTCATGGGCAAAGGTCCGGAAGAAGAGGTCGTAGTCGAAATCCGGCTTCTGTGCGGCGAGAAGGAGCATGACCTTGATACCGGCCATGTCTGCGCATGCCTCACCTGTCATGATGCTGCCTGTTGCTGAGCCCCGGAGCTGTGCAGAGTTGTATACGGCATTTCGAATAAGAACATCCATTTTAATCAAATATGTGGTAATATCGTAATGGCTGCTGAAAACCTGATCATGTCTGAACTTAGACACTATGACAGGGCGCGCAAGATTCGCGAGCGAGTCTTGAATCATATATGTTTGTGAACGGAGGTTATAACCACAAGAATGAACAATATATTTGCGGAATCGTTTGGGACGACGAAAAACGGAAAGGCTGTGACGAGGTATACTATGGAGAATGCTGCCGGGATGAGGGTCCGGATTCTGGACTATGGATGCACCGTGCAGAGTATTCTGGTGCCGGACAAAGAAGGGACATTACGAGATGTGGTCCTGGGATATGATGACATTGCCGGTTATGAGGCGGGAAGCTGCTTCATCGGTGCTTTTGTCGGCCGCTATGCCAACCGGATAAAGGGTGCTTCTTTTAAAATCGGCTCAAAGGAGTATTTCCTTCCCAAAAATGATGGGGATAATCATTTGCACGGAATCTTTTGTTCTTCAATGTTTACCGGAAGCATTGAAGAGAACAGACTTGTTTTCCGGCGTGAGAGTCCGGCGGGAGAAGAAGGATACCCGGGTACATTACAAACAGAAGTGCACTATAGTCTCACTGATGACAATGCTCTGATCATGCAGTATCGCGCGGTTACGGATGAGGATACAGTGGTCAACTTGACGAATCATTCCTATTACAACTTAAATGGAGACGGCGAGGATATCCTCGGGCATAAGATCACGATCGACGCCGGATATTTTACGGAAGTGGATCAGTATTTAATTCCGACAGGACGGATACTGGCGGTGGACGGTACACCGATGGACTTTCAGGAAGAAAAGCGAATTGGCGCCGATATTTTCTCTGAGTATGTCCAGATCAGGCAAGCCCGCGGATATGACCACAATTATATATTGAAAAAGGAGGATACACCCGGGGATATTTCTCTGAAAGAAAACCCTTCTGCCTTCACTCTCAATGAATCGGATGAAAAAGGACAGTGCCGGCAGACAGCTCTGCTCCCGGTTGTCCGGGCTGTCGGGGAGAAGAGCGGAATTGTGCTGGAAGTCTATACAACACAGCCGGGGATTCAATTCTATACAGGAAATTATCTGGATGAAGACACTGCACCATTTGGAAAAAACGGAAGAAGATACCCCCGCTATGCGGGGTTCTGCCTGGAGACCCAGCATTTCCCCTCCTCGCCGACTTTTCCTGAATTTCCCAGCACACTTCTGCATCCGGGAGAGGAATACCGGCAGACAGCCGTCTACAGATTTTCGAAAACATCATGAAAGGACGTAACAGAATTTAAAAAATAAATGAAAAAAACATTTTTCGAAGATTCAAATGCTTATCGAAGATCCAAATGTTTTTCAAAGAGATAATTGCTTTCCAAAGATTCTTTTCAGAAGAGACGGAAGAGACAGAAGAGACGGAAGAGCCTGCGACATTAACACGAAGGTCAGCGCCATCAATGAGATACACTGACTTCCGGTAAAGAGATTTTTTCAGATATTATCACAGCCTCAGGGGTGATTTGATGATGCTTTGCCGAGCGGAATCAGATATCCTCCGAATTGCCTGTTGAAGAGCGCGATCACACGGCCTGTGCCGAACATGCCGGCCAGGGTTCCGACGCCTATCCCGATGATATGGCGGGCGAAGGTCAGGGACAGGGCGCAGGCTGCCAGTACACAGCACACGTCGACAATATTTTTGGTCAGACCAAGTTCCAGGCCGGTACGGTCCGAGACAGCCTGTACGATGCCGTCGCCGGGGCTCACGACCAGGCGCATATCAAGAGTGAGGGCTGCTCCCGTCCCGATCAGTATGACCGCCAGCACCAGTACCAGAATGCGCGCGGGCAGCGTCTCCGGGGCGGGGATTCCTGAGGCGTAGAGGTTGAGGAGACGGGTGAAGAATATACTGAAAGGCAGCTGCAGAATATCCATTACAACAGCTTTCTTTTTGTCGGAAGGAGTCCTCTTTCCGGGGAGAAGATGCAGCGCAATCTGTACGAGTATAAAAAAGCTGTAGAGGATGAATGTGGCGTCGCCGAGTTCGATCCCGCTGAGTTCCGAAATACAGAAAGCCACAGCGATGACAGGTGAGGCTCCCAGTTTTGTCTTGGTACTCAGGGTGAGTCCCAGGGCGAGAATGCATATACCGGCCACGTAAAAGAAAATGCGGGCGGCCGTTCTGTTCCTTGCTGCAGTTGTGCGGTCTTCTTTCATCTGGTTCTTCCTTACAGAAAATGGTATGCGGGAATGGATCCGGTGTCAGCTTCCACTTGTTGTATAGAGAATAACATATGTTTGTACTTTGTGCTATCCTGCCAACAATGAAGGCAGCACAGCGGACGGGCAAGACCACACAGGTTACTGTCGTATCCCCGGGGGGACATGACAGTAACCTTTTTTGTCTCACAGAGCCAAAGGGCGCCGGGATTCATCCCGGATTTCTCCCCCGGATTTTATACCAGCGGTTGATTGCATCCGCATTTGATAGGTGCTAAGGTTTTAACATAATAAAAATCACTAATCACAAAAAATCATCGAAATCTGCCATTGACCGGCCTGCCGGGCAGGCCGGCCGGCAGACGTAGGTAGAAAGGAGGCGGAAATGGGAGATAAAGACCAGAAGTGCCTGTTCTGCGGAAAACCTAAGTCTCAGACAAATAAGCGTTTCATCGGAGGCGGAGGCGCTATCATCTGTGAGGACTGCATCAAGGCGTCCAATGATATTCTGACCCGCCTCAGAAAGACTGAAGAGGAGAAAAAGCAGGCCGGCGTCCTGAAGGACAATCTGAAAAAGCCTCGTGAGATCGTGGAATTCCTGGATCAGTACGTGGTCGGACAGGACAGAGCCAAAAGATCCATCGCAGTGGCTGTTTACAACCACTACAAGAGAATCAACAACCTGGGTAATCCGAGTGTTGACCTTGAGAAGAGCAATATCCTGATGATCGGTCCTACAGGTTCCGGAAAGACCTATCTGGCCCGGTCTCTGGCCAAAATCCTGGGTGTTCCCTTCGCGATCGCTGACGCCACGACACTGACAGAAGCCGGTTATGTCGGCGAAGATGTCGAAAATGTGCTTCTGAAGCTGATCCAGGCGACAAACTATGACATCAAGAGGGCTGAAAAAGGAATCATCTATATTGATGAGATCGACAAGATTGCCAAAAGAGGAGAAAACGTCTCTATCACCAGAGATGTATCCGGTGAGGGCGTGCAGCATGCGCTGTTAAAGATCCTCGAGGGAACAGTGGCTTCCGTTCCTCCTCAGGGCGGACGAAAGCACCCTCAGCAGGAAATGCTGAAGATCGATACGAGCAACATCCTTTTCATCTGCGGCGGAGCTTTTTCCGGTATTGATAAAGTCATCGCCAAGGGAGAAAAGAAAAATACCATCGGCTTCGGTCAGGCATTTGAGGAGAAAAAGGAGCAGACCCTTTCCGAGAAACTCAGAGGACTCACTCCTCAGGATCTCATGAAATTCGGTCTGACGCCTGAATTCGTCGGCAGACTCCCGGTCCTCGTTGCGCTTGATGAACTGAACGAAGAGGCAATGGTAAAGATTCTGACCGAGCCGAAGAACGCCCTGGTAAAACAGTACCAGAAGCTCCTGCAGCTTGACGGCGTCGAACTCGAATTCGAAGAGGAAGCACTCAGGGAGATCGCTCAGACGGCTATGCGCAAGAATACGGGCGCAAGAGGTTTAAGAGCAATCATGGAAAACGTAATGGAAGACATTATGTTCGACATGCCTGATGAAGAAAACGTCAAAAAGTGTATTGTCACAAAAGCCGCAGTCCTCGGGGAGGAGATGCCTGTTATCGTGCGTGATAACAAGAAAAAGCCTGCCTGAAACGGGCAGTATCTTTGATCGAGCAGTATTTTATAAGGGGGTGATCGAAATATCGGAGTAAACTAAATGCGGAACCGGCAAAGCGGAATGAGTGACAAGGGGTTAAGAGGCCCCGATTGCAAACGGCTGCGATGTCCATCTGTCTGGTGGATATCGCAGTCGTTTTTTGCAGATAAGACGCCCTGTATGATAAGATTCTGTATGACAGGTATTGAGTGAAAAGCCGGAGGAATTGAATTGGCATGATCGTAACAATAACACCATCAAAGGCGAGCGGCCGGATCCAGGCACCGCCCTCCAAGAGCATGGCGCACCGCCTGCTTCTCTGCGCGGGATTTTCCGCAGGAACCAGCGAGATTTCCAATGTGGATTTTTCAGAGGATATTCTGGCTACGCTGGACTGTCTCCGGGCTCTCGGCGCGAAGATTGTCTGTAAAGAATCCTGTGTGATCATCAGCGGGATCGATCCCGGGAAGGTCACTCATCCGGGGCTTCTACCCTGCCGGGAATGCGGAAGCACTCTCCGCTTTATGATTCCCGCCTGCCTGATGAGCGGGCAGGAAATGTGCCTGACCGGCAGCAGGACCCTCTTTGCCAGGCCTCTCAATGTCTATGAGGATATCTGCAGAGAGCAGAATCTGCGCTTTGAAAAGAGGGAGAACAGCCTGACTGTCGCAGGAAAGCTGTTGGCAGGCCGATATGTGTTCCCCGGGAACATCAGCAGCCAGTTCGTCAGCGGACTGCTCTTCGCCCTGCCCCTTCTGGAAAAGAGCAGTACGATCACCCTGCTGCCTCCCGTGGAGAGCAGGCCCTATATCGATCTGACTCTGGATGCGCTGGCGCAATTCGGCGTCAAGGCTGCCGTTGCCCCGGCAGAGGGGATGGAAGGCGGCTCTGTGGGAACCGTCCCTTCCGACGCAGCCTCTTCGCCGCTTGTGATCTATGTTCCGGGCGGGCAGAGGTATCAGGCCGGGAATCATGAGGTCGAAGGGGACTATTCCAACGCGGCCTTCTTTGAAGCGCTTACTCTGCTGGGCGGAAATGTAGCGGTGGATGGATTGAAGGAAGACAGCCTGCAGGGGGACAGGATCTACAGAGAGTATTTTGCACGGCTGCAGGAGGGCTTTGCGGAAGCGGACCTGTCGGACTGTCCTGATCTGGGACCTGTCCTGATGGCTGCGGCTGCGGCACTGCACGGCGGCAGGTTTACAGGGACAAAACGTCTGAAGTACAAGGAAAGTGACCGGGGCGCCGTCATGAAGAAGGAACTTGGCAGGATGAAGGTCCGGGTGGATGTATCGGAGAATGAAATTGTCGTCTATCCCGGGCTGAGCCGTCCGCAGGAAATCCTGGACGGCCATCATGATCACCGGATCGTCATGGCTCTGGCGGTGCTCCTGTCCCTGACGGGAGGCTCGCTCCGCGGTACAGAGGCTGCCGCAAAGAGCTTTCCGGATTTTTTTGACGGGCTTAAAAGACTTGGAATAAAAATGCGCTTGGAATAGCAGCTTCTTACATGTGAGTCTGTGAGCCATGCGTAGTTTCTTCATACATGTTTGCGGGCACTCGCCCATGGCCACAAGTATGA
>JAUNEM010000052.1:15284-15842 GCA_030525515.1 Eubacteriales bacterium | reverse complement strand
ATTATGACACATTATTATGACACGGCCCGCGTAATGGATTTTTCCGCCTTGCGGCGGACACAGGCCGGCCGGGGGCAGAGGGCGGCAGAGCCGCTTCTACCCTGTTCTTCACCGCGCAAGACTCCCGGGCGGGCCTTCTTATCCCTGGTCTTCTTATCCCTGAAGGCCTCTCGCCTGGCGGTCCATATCCTCAACTACGATGTCATAGATCTCACCCAGAGAACGGCAGTACTCGAGCACCAGCCAGGGTTCATTGGTGTGATAGTGGATTTTGATCGGATCTCCGTCTCCGCCTACTGCCAGCAGGCTGTCACCCTTGAAATTGCTGGCGATGTAGTCAAAGACCTCATCTTCATCCAGATCTTCAAATCCATCGATCAGCAGCTGTGTGTCGTATCTGTACTCGATTGTCTGTTCAGGTATCATACTCTCCTCCATAAATGTTGTCAGTTTCACCAGTCAGTCCTGCTGCCGGCCGGCGCATGTCAGGCATCTGTATCCGCTGATTCCGCGCCTTCTGTTTTGTCATCTGTTACTGTCTGTTCAGTTACTGCCTGT
>JAUNEM010000052.1:3357-15274 GCA_030525515.1 Eubacteriales bacterium | reverse complement strand
GTTGTTGAATCCGCTGTTGTGTGATTCGCTGCTGTGTGATCTGCCTGATCTGCTGCTGTGCCCGATTCGTCGGGGTTCTGCCCGGCTTCCTCCGCGCCTTCGGATGTACCGATCAGCCTGGGCTCGGGCTTGCGGTTCAGAATAGTCATGAATTCATCCCCGGTAATTGTCTCTTTAAAATACAGGTACTCGGCGATCTCGTCAAGCTTGCGTTTGTTATCCCGCAGTATTTTAAGGGCTTTCTCGTGCTGCGTGCGGACAAGCTCCACGACCTTGCGGTCGATGAGGGCCTGTGTCTCCGCGGAGCAGGCCAGCGAAGTGTCGCCGCCCAGATACTGGTTGGTGACGGTCTCCATGGCGACCATGTCGAACTCGTCGCTCATGCCGTAGCGGGTGATCATGGCTCTGGCCAGGCGTGTCGCCTGCTCGATATCATTGGAGGCTCCGGTCGTGACCGTTCCGAACTCCACTTCCTCCGCGGCTCTTCCTCCGGTGAGGGTCGCGATCTTGTTTTCGATCTCCTCCTTGCTCATCAGGTAATGGTTGCCCTCCTCCTCGACCTGCATGGTGTAGCCGAGGGCTCCCGAAGTGCGGGGAATGATCGTGATCTTCTGGACCGGCGCGCTGTGGGTCTGCATGGCTGCCACCAGGGCATGTCCGACTTCGTGGTAGGAGACGATGAGCTTTTCCTTGTCAGAGAGGATGGCGTTCTTTTTCTGGTAGCCGGCGATGACGACCTCTATACTCTCTTCCATATCTGCCTGATTGGCAAATTTTCTGCCGTCGCGAACCGCGCGGAGGGCCGCTTCATTGACGATGTTGGCGAGCTCCGCGCCGGAGGCGCCTGCCGCCATGCGGGCGATCTTTCCGAAGTCCACATCGGCTCCGACCTTGATCTTTTTCGCATGGACCTTGAGGATATCGATTCTTCCCTGAAGGTCAGGCAGTTCCACAGGGACGCGCCGGTCAAAACGGCCGGGTCTGGTCAGGGCGGGGTCGAGCGCCTCGGGGCGGTTTGTCGCCGCCAGGATGACCACTCCCAGATTCTCCTCGAAACCGTCCATTTCCGTCAGCAGCTGGTTCAGGGTCTGCTCGCGCTCATCGTTTCCGCCGAGCGCGCTGCCGTCACGCTTTTTGCCGATCGCGTCGATCTCATCGATGAAGACGATGCAGGGTGCCTTCTCTTTGGCCTGGTTGAACAGGTCGCGCACCTTGGACGCGCCCATGCCGACAAACATCTCCACGAATTCAGAGCCGGACATGGAGAAGAAGGGAACGTTGGACTCACCGGCGACCGCCTTGGCCAGCATGGTCTTGCCGGTTCCGGGAGGTCCCACCAGCAGGATGCCCTTGGGCATGGTCGCGCCGATCTCCTTGTATTTTCCGGGATCGTGCAGATACTCCACGATCTCCATGAGATTTTCCTTGGCTTCCTCTTCGCCCGCAACATCCGAGAAGCGGATGCCTTCGGTCGATTTGACATAGACCTTGGCGTTGCTCTTGCCCATGCCGAACATCATCGAAGAGGCTCCGCCTCCCGCCCGGTCCATCATTTTTTTATTCAGATAGTACCCGAGTCCTCCGAAAATCGCGATCGGCAGGACCCAGTTGAGCAGGAAAGCCGCCATCGGAGATGTCTCTGGAATAATGTCGCTCCCGAATTTCGCCCCCGCCTCGTAAAGCCTCTGGACCAGACCGTCATCTTCCATGTGTCCGGTACAATAAGCTTTTCCGTCCTTGTCTGTAAAAAGAATATCGCTGGACCGGAATTCCACTTTCTCGATCTGCTTGTTCTCCGTCATGGTCATAAACGTCCCGTAATCCACTTCCTGTATGGATGCCCGTTCGACAGAAGGCATGACAAAGGCATTGATGATCATCATAAACAGTATGACGAGCAGCGCATAAGACATCATCGATTTACGGGATGGTTTTACTTCTTTCATCTTTAGTAATTCCTTTTTAATTGATTCCTTTTTCGTTAATTTCTTTTCTGTTTTTTTCTGTTTCAGTTATGTCAGTCCCATGTTGTTGCATTTGTTCCAAGAATAGTAGCACAGTTTGCCAACATTTACTAATAAATTATCTATAAAAAAATATTACGAATCTCTTTCAGACCTATGGCTATTGCCTGTGTTCATAAAATAAATGAATACAGGATCCGGGACACGTCCCCTGGTCTTACGTCCGTGCGCAACATGGGTTCACGCCCGCGGGTCCTGCGTCCGTGCGCAACATGGGTTCACGCCCGCAAGTCCTGAATCATGCATCACAGCCGGCCGCGGAACAGGTATGCTTTCGGGCATTCCCGGACGCAGTCGGCTGTGTTTCAGACATAGTCTATGACTTTTCACATCTCCTCGCTCTTCTCAATTTCCCGGAAGAGAGTGGAGAACAGTTTTCCCGTATTGATCGGTTTTCCCAGACAGCAGCTCATCCCGGCAGCCAGGCAGTTTCTCTCGTTTGCAGGATCCACGTCCGCAGAGAGGCCTATGATCGGAATCGACTTCGAATCCTCCAGATTGCAGGCGCGGATCTCCCTCGCCGCCTCCAGGCCGTCCATGATCGGCATCATGACGTCCATCAGGATTGCCTGGTAGTGATAGGCTCCGCAGCTCTTGTACATCTGGACTGCCTCCTCGCCGTCTCTGGCCAGCTCGGCGTGGATGCCCCGGGTCTCGAGGATCTTCATAATGACCTCGGCGTTGAGCGTGTTGTCCTCCGCGACCAGAATATTTTTTCCATAGAGCATCCTGCCCTCGATCGTCGAATTGCGCCGGTTCTGATTCCGGATCTGCTCAGGTGTGGCCAGGTCGTACTCCAGGGAGACGATAAAGGTCGATCCGTGTCCGAGTTTACTGTGGCAGCTGATCGTGCCGCCCAGCAGGTCAACCAGATTTCTGCAGATATACAGCCCCAGCCCCGTTCCGTCTCTCAGACCGGTTTCATTCGGCAGTTCCTGCTCAAACGGTATGAACATCTTTTTCTGGAAGGCTTCGCTGATGCCCCTTCCGGTGTCCCGGATCGTATAGGTGTGGCTCGCGTGTGCCTCTGTGTAAAAGACACTGACCTCAAAATCCACCCTGCCGCCCGGTGCGGTGAATTTAATTGCGTTGCTGAGCAGATTCACGATAATGCGGGTCACATGTTCCGCGTCCATCATGACGATGCGGTTCTCACAGCCGTCGATCCTGGTCTTCAACTGGAGATCCGCTGTGCGCGCCTTCTCGTCAACGATGGCGGAAATCTCGTCCAGAACCTCCAGTTCATGGACGGCCGAGGCGACGCTGACCACCTTGCCCGCGTTGATTCTGCTGGTCTCGAGGACCTCATCAATCAGTCTGGTCAGATAGTGTGTCGATGAAAAGACCTTCTCCAGGTTGTCCCGGATATTATCGGGCAGATCCTCCTTGAGGGAGAGCTGGACCAGGCCCTTGATCGCCGTGAGGGGCGTGCGCATATCGTGGCTCATATGGGAGAGGAAAGCTTCCTTCTCCTGTCCGGATTTCACTGCGGCGCGCAGAGCCTTTGCCATCTCCTCGATCTGCTGTTGGTCGTCGATCTGCTGTGTCGTATCGATAAAGGTCAATACCAGGCCGCTTACGTATTCACCGCTCCTGGCATCCGCCGCTTCGCTGTCTGCCGCATTCCAGCCGGAAGAACTGGTGGAAACAGAGGAGATCCCGACGTGGGACGAGGAGGCTGTCCCTAATACGGTTCCTTCCTCCTGGTCCGGTTCAGCCTGCTTCTTCCCGTGAGTCCGGTAGGGGGCGATGCGGACGATATAGGTCTTTCCCGCGACCGATACACAGGTGAGTTCAACAGGCTGCATATTCTGCAGGACCTGATGACACAGAGAGATGAGATCAACTGCCGCGAAATGATAGGCGATGTAGCGCAGGGATCTGCCCACGTCGTGTTCGGTCACACTGAATTCATCCGCAATGTATTCTGTAAATTTGCGCACGTTGAGCTTGCGGTCCACCATCACGATTCCGACCAGGGTCGTCGCCAGGAAGTTGGCCATGTCATCATTTACCGATGCCAGTTCCCCGACCTTTGCCTGGTACTCGGAGTTGACGGTATACAGTTCTTCATTGACGGACTGCAGTTCCTCGTTGGAGCTCTGCAGTTCCTCATTGGCGGTCAGCAGCTCTTCGTTGGCCGCCTGAAGCTCCGCGTTGACAGACTCCAGCTCCGTGACGGTGTGGCTGAGGTTGTCCTGGGAGACGTGAAGTTCTTTTTCCAGGTCCGCAATGCGCTGCGAAGCGGCTATATCCACGTTGTAGTGGGTCATGTCGACGTTTTCCACACCTCTCTGGGTCGAGCGCAGGAAAGCGACCGCCGTCACTCCCGTATCCCCGCCCATTTTGTCCGTGATGGGCTGGGCAACGAGGGAGATATACTCCGGATCATTGTCGATTTTGACCGGGATCCGGTCATAGGCTACGAGCGCCTGTTTCTCCCTGGATTCCTTGAGTGCCTTGGACACGGGAATCTTCAGGTCGTTGCGGATCAGCGAGAAAATGTCCAGGGTGACATTTCCGACCGGAATCGTGATAAAGTCGGAGCACTTGCCGTAGGAGTGGCAGAGCTCATTTTTTTCATTGATCAGCACACAGGCCGGCATGAGGATCTCCAGGGCCCTGGTATCCATCTCTCCCGAAGGATATTTGGACTCGGCGTCGGTGCTGTCCACCTTGTAATACTGCGGCATCAGCTGGCTCTCGATGCCCTGAAGGGAATAGGTGATGTGCTCATGGGAGGGTGTGCGCCCCGCGCTGTTGTGGACGAAAATTTTCTCGTTGGGGCAGAGCACACGGAATACGTCGTCGTAATCGATGACTGATTCCGAGCGCCCCAGGAAGAGGTAGCCGCCGTCGTTGAGAGCCATGTGGAAGATCGCGAACAGGTTTCTCTGCAGAATGTTCTGGAAATAGATCAGGAGGTTTCTGCAGCTGATCAGGTCCAGTCTGCCGAAGGGCGGATCCTGGAACACGTTGTGCTGGGCGAACACGATCATTTTGCGGATGTCGTGATTGACGACGTAGCGGTTGCCCTTCTTGGTGAAGAACCTGCTCAGGCGGGTAACGGATATATCCTCAAGGATGCTGTCCCCGTAGACGCCGCGTCCGGCGACACCGATGGAATCCCCGTCCAGATCGGTCGCGAATATTTTCACGTCCCGGCGCAGCCCCAGCTCTTCCATGGCTTCAGCAAAGAGGATCGCGATGGAGTAGGCTTCCTCACCTGTGGAGCAGCCGGCCACCCAGACACGGATCTGGTCGGACGCCCGGTGGCTCGTGAGCAGGTCTTTGACCACCCTCTCTTTGAGAACGTCAAAATAATCGGGGTCACGGAAGAAGGAGGTAACGCCGATCAGGACCTCTTTGGCCAGCAGGCGGACTTCCTCCGGGTTGTTGGACATATAGTTGATATATTCCTGCAGATTGCGGTTATGCGTGACGACTATTCTGCGCTCGATCCGGCGCAGCACCGTGGTCTGCTTGTAGTAGGAATAGTTGATGTTCGTGACCTTTTTCAGGATGAAGAAGACCTGGGACATCAGATCGCCGTCCGAGAGCTGCAGGCGGCGCCCCGCGTCCGCGATCGAGCGGGAAATATGGGCCATCTCACGCGCGATGCTGTCCGGATTCAGGATCAGGTCGGCAAACCCCGTCGCGATCGCGCTGCGGGGCATGCCGTCAAATTTGGCACTCTCCGGAGCCTGCGCGATGATCAGGCCGTTGCGGTCTTTGATCGAGCGGATTCCGTTCGTCCCGTCCGAACCCGTGCCGGAGAGGATGATTGCCACTGCCCTGTTCTCATAAGACTTTGCCAGAGAACGGAAGAAAATATCAATCGGATGATTGATGTGCTGGTGGTTGTATTCCTTCAGGCACAGCACATCGTTCTCGATCTCCATGTTGTATTTCGGGGGCAGCATATACACTGTGTTCCGGCGCACATGCATTCCGTTCTTGGCCTCAAGAACAGGCATGGCGGTATATTTCCCCAAAATGTCCGCCAGCAGACTTCTGTGATCCGGCGAAAGATGCTGAATGATAACAAAGGCCATCCCGGTATCTGTAGGAAGAAAAGTTAAAAACTGCTGCAGGGCCTCAAGGCCGCCCGCCGATGATCCGATTCCGACCACACAGCTCGGCCGTTCTTCTCTTCTTTCTGTGTCAAACTTCATCTTATCCACTCCAGTCCTCTCTGAATCCTTCAGATTCGATATCCCTTCACGCGCGGAATTTCCCAAAAGGTTTTTCATCCCCTGCCGGTCACTCTTCCACAGCATGCCGCTTGTCAGAGCGGCACTCTGAGGCGTTTTCGCGCAGGCGAAAACGGCGAAGAATCACTGGATGTCTGCGCCGCCCCGCGGCAAAACATCCGGAGTAAAAATCTTGTATCGACAAGATTTTTTACTCTTCCTCCCGGATCCGGCTTCCCTTGATCGTCCGTATGATCCTGGCGACGACATCCTCAATCTCGCCGCTTCCTTCCCTGACGATCATATCCGCGTATTTTTCATACAGCGCACACCGTTCATCGTACAGATCCCGAAGTGTCTGGTTCTCGCGGAGGGCGACACCCCTCCTCTTGATATTGTGCAGACGCTTGCGGATCACTTCGTAATCCACCTGAAGATAAATGACTGCCCCAATCTCCCGGAAATGCTCCATGGCCTCTTTTCCGTAGACCGCGCTCCCTCCCGTCGCGATCACGCTTTGTTCCGCCTCGATGGAAGCATTGACTTCATTCTCCACCTCTATAAATCCGTCTACGCCCTTTTTCTCAATAATTTCCGAAAGACGCATTCCCTCGCGCCGCTGAATCAGCAGATCAGAGTCAATGAAATCAAAGCCAATCACTTTCGCAAGGATAACGCCCACCGTGCTCTTGCCTGATGCAGGCATCCCGATCAAAATCAGATTGCTCTTTTTTTTCATCCCTGTGGTTATGGCCTCCTGTTCACAAACATGTATGAATGTCTACGCGCTGCTTCGCGCGTCCCGCAAGTATGTTTCAGGACCCGCACGCGGGCCCTTCACTCCGGAAATGATATTTCCCAAAAAAGATATACTCAGTATATCACATTTTATTTGGGTTCGAATCACTGCGCAAAATTTTACAATAAGTTTATTCCTTACTATGAGCCCTTCATCCCGGGCATCTTCTCGGGCATCTCCGCAGGCGCAATGATTAGGTGCAAACAGGGCAAACTCGTGATATACTTGTGGTTATGAGCGGGCACCTCTTTCTGTCCGGTAAACAATGACTATTCAGGAGATAAACAGATATGATTCCTTTCAACGTTCCCCCCTTCATCGGGACTGAGCTTGATTATGTAAAACAGGCCATCGACGCTCACAAGATCTGCGGCGACGGCCGTTTCACCAAACAGTGCCACGCCTTTCTGGAGGAGCGCTTCGGCGCGCAGAAAGCACTGCTGACCACCAGCGGAACGACTGCCCTCGAGATGGCCACTCTTCTGTGCGGTCTGAAAAAGGGCGACGAAGTCCTCGTCCCCAGTTTCACTTTTTCCAGCACGGCGACCTCGATCGTCCTGACCGGTGCCACACCGGTCTTCATTGACGTCCGGCCGGACACGATGAATATCGATGAGACCAGGCTGGAGGAAGCCATCACAGACAAGACCCGCGCGATCATGGCTGTTCACTATGCCGGCGTCGCCTGCGAGATGGACACGATCATGGACATCGCGGCCCGTCACAACCTGAAGGTCATCGAAGACGCGGCGCAGGGTGTCATGTCCTCCTACAAAGGCCGCGCTCTCGGCACGATCGGGGATTTCGGCTGCTATTCCTTCCATGAGACCAAAAACTACTCGATGGGTGAGGGCGGCGCGCTGATCATTCGTGATTCCGCCAATAACGAGGATGCCGAGATCCTCCGTGAAAAAGGGACCGACCGCGCCCGTTTCTTCCGCGGGCAGGTGGACAAATACACCTGGGTCGCCTACGGAAGCAGCTATCTTCCCAGCGACATGAATGCCGCCTACCTGTGGGCCCAGCTCCAGGAAGCGGACAAGATCAATGACAACAGACTGGCGATCTGGAATACCTATTCCGAGGCTTTCGCCCCTCTCGCTGAGTCAGGACGGATCGAAGTGCCTTTCATCCCCGAGGGCTGTGTCCACAACGCGCATATGTACTACATCAAGCTGCGCGATCTTGCCGACCGCACTGCCTTCATTCAGCATATGAAGGACCGCGGGGTCGTCACGGTATTCCACTATGTACCTCTCCACTCATCCCCCGCAGGAAAGAAATTCGGCCGCTTCCACGGAGAAGACCGCTTCACGACCTCCGAGAGTGACCGCCTCGTGCGTCTGCCCCTGTATTACGGCCTGACCCCGGAAGATCAGCAGAGCGTCATCCGCGCCGCTATGGAGTATTTCAGCTAAAATGAGTAATCGCACACAAACCGGAAAAAAAATCTCTTTCATCATCCCGTGTTACGCCAGCGAAGGTTCCGTGGGTCTCGTGATCGACGAGATCCGCGAAGTCGTGGCGCAAAAGCCCGACTTTGACTATCAGATCGTGGCTGTCAACGACTGCTCTCCGGACAACGTGCTGCATGTCCTGCAGGATATTGCCGCGCGCGACCCCAAAGTGGGTGTCATCGACCTGGCCAAAAACGGCGGCCGCCACAACGCCCTGATCTGCGGATGCCATTATGCGACAGGAGACTATGTCGTCTTCATCGACGATGATCAGCAGTGTCCTGCCGACAGGCTCTGGGACCTCATGGATCCCCTTCTGAACGGCGACTACGATGTCTCGATTGCCAGATATCGCAAAAAGACCCAGTCCGGCTTCAAGAATTTCGGTTCCGCGGTCAACGACCGCGTTGCCACCTGGCTGCTGGGCAAAGACCCGAACCTGAAATTTTCCAACTTCTCCGTGATGAAGAAATTCGTCAAAGATGAAGTCATCAAATATACAAATCCCTACCCCTATCTCTCCGGTCTGATGCTGCGCTCCACAAAGCGCGTCGTCAACGTGGATATGGAGGAGAGGGTGCGCACGATCGGTGTCGGCCACTACAGCTTCCGCAAGTCCTTCTCTCTGTGGATGAACAGCTTTACGGCCTTCTCCGTCAAGCCCCTGCGCATGGCGACGGGAATCGGCATCTTATGGGCCATTCTCGGTGTCCTCATGGGACTCCGGACTGTGATCCGCAAGCTCCTGAATCCCGCCATCCCCCTCGGCTACAGCTCGACCATGGCGGTCCTGCTCTTTTCCACCGGCATGATCATGTTTATGCTGGGGCTGATCGGCGAATATGTCGGGCGCATATATATATCCCTGAACAATTCACCGCAGTTCGTGATCAGGGATAAAATCAATCTGGAAGACAAAAAATCCGCATAGCCCGGTGTCTTCCGGCTGCCATGGACTGTCTGCGGAAAAAAGCGGCTGCCGCCGCTTTTTCTGGTTTCTTCCAGTGAATCCGCATAAGCTTCTTTGCAGGCTTCTTCAATAAGCCTTTTTGTAAGCTTCTTTTTCAAGCTCCCATTCAAGTTTCAAGAACCGATTCAAGCTTCAAAAATCAATTTAAGCCCGGAGAACAAAATGTCTGATAAATCCCGAAAAAAATTACTCGTGATCGGCGCCGGTGACTTCCAGCTGCCGCTTGTGCAGAAGGCCTCTGAGACCTGTGATGTGCTCCTGGCCGCGCCGGTTATTTCCAAGGCTTTCGAGCCTTACATCACGGACCGTCTGCTCATCGATGTCCGCGATGAAAAAGCGATCCTGGACTTCGCCAGAAAGCACAAAATCGACGGTGTCATCACTGACCAGACGGACATAGCGGTCCGCAGCGTCGCTTACGTATCTGAAAAAATGCGCCTGCCCGGCATCGGCTATGAGACCGGAGTGCTCTTCACAGACAAGAGTCTGATGAGGGCCCGTCTGGCGGAACTTGGAATCCACCAGCTCAAGAACATGACTGTCTCCTCCCGGGACGAAGCCACGGCCTTTTTCAGACAGCTCTGCAGCGAGAGACAGAAAGGCACTGTCGCCTCGGACAGGAGCGGAATCCCCGGAAATGGTTCTGTCAAAGTAATCATCAAGCCCCTGGACACCCAGGGAAGCCGGGGCGTCCAGGTCTGCGGAAGCGAACAGGAAATCCTGGACAAGTACTACGAGGCAGCCCGCTGGTCCAGCAACCACCAGGTCATCGTGGAGCAGTTCGCCACCGGCCGCGAATTTGTCGTGGAATCTCTGGTCCTCAATGGCCAGTATCATACCCTCTGCATAGGCGATACACTTTACTTCGATATTCCCGATGCCTTTGCCGCCAAGAGCCGCATCTTCCCGACGACAGCCGATGATGCCCTCAGACGCAAAGTGCTCGAACTCGATGAGAAGATCATCCGGGGATTCGGTCTGCGCCAGGGCATCACCCACAGCGAGTACATCATGGAAGGTGATGAGGTCTACCTGATTGAGACCGCTGCCCGCGGAGGCGGCGTCTACATCTCCTCTGACCTGATTCACCTCTCCAGCGGCCTGGATACCGAGCAGTTCCTGGTCAACATAGCGCTCGGACAGCAGAAAGAGATGCCTGTCATACATCCCCAGCTCCAGTTCTGCGGATACATGGCTTTCTATGTACCCGTCGGCAAGGTGATCCGGGCGGACGGCATCGAGGAGGTATGCGCCCTCCCCTTCGTGCACCGCAATCAGCTGTCCAAACTGCATGTAGGCCTCGAGAATCATGAGAGCGCGACTGACAAGACTTCCCGCCTGGCAGTCATCGTCTCGGGCCCGACCCGGGAGGCTCTCGAAGCTAATATGGAACAGGTGCGCAATACCCTGAAGATTGAGATTCTGTCCCCCGACGGCAAAGTGAGGGGTCCGATCTGGAGATAAAGCATCCGGCGCACGTGAATGAAGATGTGAATTGATTGGAGGCATTTTTTTGAATAAACATTTTCTCGACAAAAGGCGAAATGTCTTTCTGCTCGCCGCTTTCGCGGTCTTCATGGAGAGCCTGACCTCTCCCTGCCTCAAGATCGGCTCCCAAAGGTACGAGACCTTCTCGATCGGATATTTCTTCTGGTTCGGCCTGGCCGTCGTCATTCTCGGCATCTATGCCGTCTGCTGGCAGCTCATTCTGGAACGGATCCCGCTGACGACCGCCTACCTGCGGCGCGGCTTCAGCTATATCCTGCTCTTCATCTGGTCCATGCTGATCTTCCATGAGACGATCACGATCAGGCAGATCATCGGCATCGCTGTCATCTCTCTGGGAATGATCATCAGCGTCTCCGAGGAATCAAAAGACCCTCCGGAAACGGCAGCGTCGTCGGACACTCCCGAAACCGCCGGAGCTGAGAATGCCGCAGCGGCGGGCACTCCGGAAACCGCCGGAACTGAGAATGCCGCAGAAACGACGGACGCTGCGCAAACAGCCGGAACCCCCGGTTCCGGTCAGCCCTGATTCTCTGTCACATAAGTGAGGTATTGTATGAGTTCATTTCTCACCCCGCAGATCTGCTACGCTGCCGCCATTATCGGCGCTTTTGTCACCGCGCTGAGCCAGATCCTGCTCAAGACACAGGCCAACACAACCGGGAATAAGGGTTTTTTCAGCAAATTTCTCAATGTGCGTGTCATCGTCTCTTACGCCCTTCTGTTTCTGACGCTGGCGATCAATCAGGTCGCTCTGCGCTATGTGCCTCTCTCGGTCATGCCCTGCATCACTGCGACCAGCTTCGTCTGGGTCTTTGTCATGGGCGCCCTGATTCTGAAAGAAAAAGTATCACCCCGCAAGGCGCTCGGCGTAGCCATCATTATAGCCGGAGTCGTCATTTCCAGACTCTGACCCGGCGCACTGCCCGGCTCCGCCGGCGGAACACGTCCGCGGATCCTGCCGCGTT
>JAUNEM010000052.1:0-3347 GCA_030525515.1 Eubacteriales bacterium | reverse complement strand
TCCGTCCGAACCAGGTATCAGTTTTCAAAGAGGGAAACAGCCATGAGCTCAAATATCAAAGAATTCCATGAAAAAATATCGAGCAGGAAGGAATATTGGATTCCCCTGCTCTTTTACACGTTCGCCGCCTACGGCTTCTCCATGCTCAACCGGACCGTGGGAGCAGACGATCTCGCCACTCCTCTCTATGTCAATGACACTGTCTGGCTCAGAGAACTGCGGTGGGGAGCTGTCCTCTGGAAGAAGCTGTTTTCTTTCGGCGACTGTGTTCCCTATCTGGACAAATTTCTCAGCGTCTGTCTGCTCATGCTGGCCGGCACGGCTTTCTCCTGTATTCTCTTTATGATCAATGCAAAAAAAGATCGGGTGCTGCTCTATACCATCGCGTCCTGCTCTTTCATCACCTTTCCCATCATCTGTGAAATCTGGGAGTTTACCTGCGGCGGCACTTTGATCGTGCCGGGAGACTTTTTCTGCACCTTTATGCTGCTGATCTGGCTCCTCTCCGTCGAGGAGAATACACAGCCGTCACTGGGCGGCGCCGCGGCTGCCCGCAAACCCAGACCCGCGCATATCCTGCAGTCACAGGCAAAGACATGCCTGATCTCGGGCATTCTCCTGACTCCCGTGATTTCCAGCGCCGAGTCCATCGCCCCGGTCTATGTCACCTCTGTACTGATCATTCTCTTCTATCGCTACTGCGTGCGGGGAATCTTCCCGGGCAGGAAGACCGCCTGGTTCTTTGAGGGCGTGCGGTTTGCCATCCCGCTGGTCATTGCCTTTATTCTGCGTCTGATCATCGGTTACGGCATCATGGCCGTCCTGCATCTGACCTACAAACACACGGGTGCCACCCAGGTCAAATGGCCTCTCTCTGGACAGCAGCTGGTCGACCTTTTCAAAGGGGTCCTGATCGATTACGGAGTTGCCTCCCTGATCAATCTTCCGATCACGATCTTTATCGTGTGTGCGGTCCTCTTCGCGGTCAGGTGCTTCGTGCTCGCTATAAAGAAGAAAAGTATTCTTCCCGTTTTTCTCGGAATCTGCGTCGGCCTCTCCCTGTTTCTGATCACGATTATCCAGGGAACCGTCATGTATTACAGGACCGCGATCACCCTCATGGTGTTCTGCTCCTTCGTCTTCTATCTGGCCGGGGAAGATTTTTACGGGCTGATCAATTCGGGAATTCTCAACACAAACCGTTTTAAACTCGTTCTGGGGCGCTGCGGAATTGTTCTGCTGCTTTTCGTCACCTGGCGCCAGGCAGCCCATCTGCACCGCTTCCTCGCCCTCAATAACCAGAGATACGACAACGAGGCGGCTGTCATGCAGCAAATCGGCTATACCCTGTCCAGCGAATATGACACTTCCAAGCCGATCATCTTTGTAGGGAATTTCTCCAACGGCGACGCCTTCTACAACGTCACGCACGATACCGGGAAGACCCGGGCCGGACAGCTCTACAGAAAGATCCGCCACAAAATTGACGGAACCGAACTCTGGAAGTCCCCCGCTCTGGTACAGACCACTGTCTCCTCCGCCATCGACTGGTACCACTGGGAATTTGACGGAAACCTCATGGGGGAATTCCTGTCCTACTACGGCTACGATTTTGATGTACAGGCCCTCTCCCGCGACGACCTCGAACCCTACAACAAGGAGGCGCTTGACCTGGGCATGAAGCCCTTCAACATCCTCGACAGAGGTGACTACCTGCTGGTCTGTCTGGGAAGGCTTGACTGAAAAATTCAGCTGAAGAAATGATTTATAAAAAGGCTGAAGAAACCAGCTGAAAAAACCAATTAAAAACCGGCTGCAGAAATGAACACTGCCGTTATCGGATCGTTCTGAAAGCAAGAGACTCTGCTGTGATTGATGATTCACAACAGAGCCTCTTTTTTTCAGCATTTTTTAATAAATGATCCCGCCTGCCGGAGGGACATCTTCATCCGATAAAGAGCCATGTCCATCATTCTGCTTTGGGGGACGTGTCTATACTGATTCTGTCTCCGCTTTTGATCCTTCCTTCTTTCAGGACAATCGCAAAAATACCTTCTCTTGGCATCACGCAGTCTCCGACCTTCCTTCTGATTGCGCAGTCTTTATGGCACTCCTTGCCGATCTGAGTGACCTCCAGCATGCTGTCCCCGACCAGGAGCCTTGTACCTACCGCAAGCGTGGACAACTCGATTCCCTCCGTGAGGATATTTTCCGCGAAAGCGCCTGCCGGGATATCGGGATAGACCGCCCTCATCTTGTCCACACTTTCTGAAGCAAGAAGGCTGATCTGCCTGTGCCAGTCCCCCGCATGGGCATCTCCCGGAATTCCAACTCTGAGCTTCACATCAATATAATCCACGGGCTGCTTCATCGTTCCTTTTTTCTCGCTGATACATACAGCTGTAACAGATGCCATTTCGATTTCCCCCATATTTCCGAATCCCGGTTGTCACACGGTTTCGCCGCTGCATTCAATGGTATTGCCGGGTTCATGAGAGTTCATTGCCTGAATGTTCGCACAGATTGCTTCCGCCAGGGCAGCATGACCCTCCGGGGTCATATGCTGCTGGTCAATTTCGCTGGGGATTGCAAAATCAGAAGCCGCAAGCATACGGATTCCCTTTTGGGCAGCCAGCTTTCTGTATGCAAACTGCAGCTCCCTCACGACTTCAACGGATCTTTGGTCAAATTCCGGATCAAAACCCGGTTTCCATACTTTCTCTCCCAGATATATGGGTGAGACCAGCAGAATATGATCCCCCGGAATAACAGTCAAAAGACTGTCAATGCACTGTTCCATACCTATGGTGATCTGGTCCGCGTTCAGATGGTAAAAAGACTTGCAGTCATTTGTGCCCAGCATAATGACCACACCGTCGATCGGAGCGTGCGTTTCCAAGACAAGCGGCAGAGTTTTCAGCCCGTTTCGATTCTCCCTGCAGGCGTCCTCGAAAACGGTGGTTCTTCCACAAAGCCCTTCTTCAATAACCCTGACCTTCCTTGATTCCAGCTTTTCCTGGAGAATGCTGGTCCATCTGATACCCCATGGGTATCTTTGCTGTGTGCCGGGAATCAGTCCCCATGTATTGGAGTCGCCATAGCAAAGCAGCTGTTTCACAAAAACTCACCACCTTTTCTTCTCAAAACAGATTCGATGGCGTTACCTTACGCCTATTTTCCCAGTAAGTCAATAGGCAAATGGGATAGAGGCGGCTCTGCCGCCCTCTACCCCCCGACCGGCCCCTGTCCGCCGCAAGGCGGAATATTCAAGACTCGCTCGCGAGTCTTGCGCCCATGCGAAGCATGGGATCACGCCTGCGGGATGCCCGTAAGGGCATCATCTTCCG
>JAUNEM010000222.1 GCA_030525515.1 Eubacteriales bacterium | reverse complement strand
CTTCGACGCTCTCAGCCCGCTCCAAACATTCGGAATCCCGCCCCACTGCGGACACCTTGGTGTCCTTGTGTGGCTTCTTCCTCATGTTTGGCGCTCGGAAAATGTCCGCAAATGCCCGAGCGAGCTCGGCATTTGCGGCCGCTTTCCTCGCTGCTTCTTACATACATAAAACAAAGCTCAAAAGAAGCCCGGTCCAATGGACCGGGCCTCTTCATTACACTGATGAACGTGACGCTTTGAAGATGATTCTTTAAAGGACACGAGTGAATAAAATGCGCGGTCATAAGTGCCCCTGCGGGTCAGCGTGAATGCCTGTATTCGCAAAAAAGCACTTCTCTGCCTTTTATCCACTATACTATGAAATTGTTCACATTGTAAACAGAAATTATTCACATTTCATACATATTCTATTCTCTGAAGTGCCTTCAGGTCATATATGTTGTTCAATTCCTGATTACAGATCACAAATTACAGTACGTCGCTGTGCTTGATGTAACCGGGAGTGTCGGCCTCTGCCAGGATCTTGTTCTCGTGGATGATCTTGGCATATTTGTCGACAACCTGGTTCTGCAGTACGACGTTCTCGCCGATCTCTGCATAAGCCATCACGATGCAGCCCTTGACAGAGGAGCCTTTTCCGATCTTGACGCCGCGGCCGATGACGGAATCTTCGACAGAACCCTTGATTTCGCAGCCGTTGGAGACGAGAGAGTTCTTGACATCTGCTTCATCGTAGAACTGGGTCGGGCAGGAATCGGAGGTCCTGGTGTAGATGGGCCAGTCTGTGCTGAACAGGGAAGCGGACTCGTCGACATCGATCAGGTCAAGGTTGGCCTTGTGATAGGTCTTCAGGCTCGTGATGGGAGCGAAGAAGCCATGATGTTCGACAGCACGGACATTGAGCTCACCGCATTTTGCATTGACGATGTTGGCCAGTGTGTAGACAGAGGATGTCTCACGGGCAGCATACATCAGGTCGATCAGGAGATCTTTTTTCATGACGAAGGACTCCATGAAGATGTCCTTTGTATCCTCGTCGCCCAGGTTCCTGGAGATTCCGGTGACCTTATCGCCGTCAAGGGAGAGAGCGTTGCAGGTGGTGTAGCCTTCCTTTGCGTCGAATACTTTGTGATACAGAAGAGTGATGTCCGCGCCGGATTTCACATGATCCTGGAGGAGCTCATCGTAATTCTGTGCAAAGACCATGCAGCTCGGAGCGATCACGACATACTCGCGGCTCTGACGGCGGATGTAGTCGATGTTCGAGAAGAAGGCATTGATATTTGTGTTGTAGATCGGGTTGACCATGTCCTCATTGGGGACGATGATCTGGATCCTGCCGCGCTTGGAGTTGATGTTGTAATGACGGCCGGTGCCGATGTGAGCGACCAGCGAGCGGGGCTTGGAGCTGATATAAACCTGAATATTGTTGATTCCGCTGTTGCTGAAGTTGGAAATCGGGAAATCGATTACACGGAATCTGCCGAGGAAGGAGAAAGCGCCGATGGGGCGGTAATCCTGCATGCCCTCTACCTTATGCTCAGGTGAAGATGTTACGATACCAAATGCTTTTGCCATTTTTTTGTCCCCCCTTACACATCCTGCGCCTGCAGCAGGATTTCTTTGCTGTCGGCGCTGCCGATGACAGCACCTGCGGCAATTTTCACGTTGTCAGCGACCAGAGCTCTTGTGACGACAGCGCCATCACCAACGACAGCACCGGGCATCAGGACGGAATCAATGATCTGAGCTCCTTTTCCGACTGTGACGCCGGTAAAGATAACGGAATTCTTGATCTTGCCGTCAACTCTGCAGCCCTGTGTGATATAGGCGCGGTCAATGTCAGCGTTCGGTCCGATGTAGGCAGGCAGCCCCAGAAGACCTGTGCCGTCTTCTGTGTAGATCTTCCAGGTGGGATCATCGAGGTTCAGTTCGCAGTTCTCATCGAGGAGGTCCATATTAGCCTCCCAGAGAGAATCGATGGTTCCGACGTCTTTCCAATATCCTTCAAACTTGAAGGCAACGAGCTTGTCGCCGCTGTTCAGAAGAGTCGGGATAATGTTCTTGCCGAAATCATGGTCGGAATTCGGATCATCCATATCCTTGATCAGAAGCTCACGGAGTCTGGGCCAGGAGAAGATGTAGATGCCCATGGACGCAAGTGTGCTGCGGGGGTTCGCGGGCTTTTCTTCGAAGTCGACGATATTGTCGTTCTCATCGGTGATCATGATGCCGAAACGACTTGCCTCTTCCATGGGAACAGGCATGACTGCGATGGTAGCAGCCGCTTCCTTCTCTTTGTGGCAGTCCAGCATCTTGTCGTAATTCATTTTGTAAATGTGATCGCCGGAGAGGACAAGCAGATATTCAGGGTTATAGCTGTCGATGAAATCGATATTCTGCGTGATCGCATCTGCAGTTCCGCGGAACACTTCGAGGCCGGAATCCGCTTTTTCGCGGGGGGTGAGAACGAAGACACCGCTGTCTTTTGTGTCAAGTCCCCACAGGCCGCCCTTTGCAACATAGCTGTTGAGCAGTACGGACTCGTACTGAGTCAGAACGCCGACAACGTCAATTCCGCTGTTGGCGCAGTTGCTGAGGGGGAAATCGACGATGCGGTACTTTCCACCGTATGACACTGCAGGCTTCGCCACCTTGTTGGTGAGATCATGCAGACGACTTCCCCGACCGCCGGCCAGGATCATTGCTAACATTTCAGTTTGTTTCATGATGAGCCCTCTCTTTCCTGAAATTTAAGGAACTATTCAAAATTGCCCTTTTTTTGAAGAATGACGGATTTGCATCCGGCTGCTAATCTGTACTGATAGGGGACTGCCTGATGAACAATTCCTAAGTTACGTTTAGAATCTTCCGCACCTGTCCGGCCTGCAGATATCCGAACCCTCATCCGCTGTCCGCTCCGGCGGCGGAATTCAGGGAGATCCGGTCTGCAAAAACCTGAATCGTGCATTTTTCCGTCCGTTACCCGGATCAGTCAGTTTTGCTGCGGTCCGCAGGCGGCGGAGGTTCTGTTCCCGACAGGCTGCTGCCGCGAACGTATGCCCCTGAGACAAAAAACAAGGTCAGGGCCACTTATTCATATTGTACAGGAATAAATACTCAAAGTAAATAATCTCTGTAATTTTGCATAAAAAATTTAACGGGGCATTCACGTGTGAAACTAATCATGTACAGAATTTGCCGGCGTTCAAGGCTTTCTTCAGAGAAATCTCCGAAGGTGTTTTTCCGCAGAGATGACAGAATGGCCGGGCCCCTCCTCTAAAGGACATCCGGAGAGAAAAAACAGCCTGATGCGGCCGCACACCGGTCAGCGGAGTTCCGCAGCTGCACCGGAAGAGCGCCTGAGTACCGAAGACACATAACCGGAGCCCCCAGTCCCTGAGGCAGGCCGGGGAGTCCCGCAGGCAGACCGGCAGGCGAACCCTGTTTTTACTCTGTTTTTCTGAAGAGAAAAATGGTATGATGATAAGAATTGCAGTCACTTTTGATATTACCCGGAAAGAAAAATACTGGAAAACAATACTGGAAAGGAAAAGGATACATGCTCTATTGTAAATACTGCGGAACCCCGCTGGAAGAAGACGACAGATTCTGCGTAGGATGCGGAAGACCGGTTGCCGCTCCGGGGGAAAAACATATGAAACCGGGACAGGAACCGGTGAAACAGGGAAGTCTTGACCCTGCGCCGCTTCCCGGCGGTGAAGGACGGAAGGCGGGAAACGGAGGCCTCTATTACGGAGAGGAGAACGAGAGCTTCGGCAGCAGCGGCGGGAAAGATTCCGGTCCTGACAAAAGGAGGATCGCCGTCATCGCGGCTGCCCTGGCCGCAGCTGTTTTTGTATGCGCTTTTTTCGTGCTTCTGTCCGGACGTCTGTTAAACGGGGACGGGAAAGCGGAAAACGAGAATAATGTGGCATATCAGGGATCCGGCCCGAGCGGAGAGAAGATGCAGTATAAACCCGGAGAGAATACGGCGGCCGGGCAGATCAGTCCGGATGCCCCTGCCTCTGACGCGGCGGAGCCTGCCGGACAGTCAGAGGAGGACCGGGAGACAGTTGACTCAGAACCTTCTGCGACAGAGCAGGAGGGAGGCTCCGACAGTGAAGAATCCTCGGAAAATGCTGCCCTGAACGAAGAGAAAGAAGATGATGAGGCGGAAATAAAGAAGGCTGAGGAGGAAAAGAGAGCCGAAGAGGAGAGGAAAGCCGAAGAAGCAAAGAAGG
>JAUNEM010000051.1 GCA_030525515.1 Eubacteriales bacterium | reverse complement strand
TATTATTATCCGATGGAATTTATGGCGGCCCTGATGACATCCGTCATCGATCACCCGGCAAAGGTCGCTTCCTACATTCTTTCCTGCCGGGCTATGAAGATCCGCATTCTGCCTCCGGACATCAACGAAGGGGAAGCCGGTTTTTCTGTTTCATCCGGCGGAATCCGCTACGCGCTCACTGCGATCAAGGGAGTCGGACGCCCTGTGATCGACGCCCTCGTCAACGAGCGGCGCCTGCGCGGACCCTTTAAGGACCTCCGAGACTTCCTGACCCGCATGGCTTCCCAGGAAAAGGATGTTAACCGCAGGACGGTCGAAAACTTCATCAAAGCAGGTGCTCTGGACTGCCTGGAAGGCACCAGAAAACAGCTGATGAGCGTGTATGTCAGAATCCTCGACGACCTGCAGAGTTCCAAAAAGAACGATATGGCCGGCCAGATGTCGCTCTTTGACATAGCGGATGAAGAGGACAAAAAGGACTACGAGATCCGCATGCCCGATGTGGGTGAATATCCGGAGGAGTTGAAACTTTCGTTTGAGAAGGAGGTGCTGGGCATTTATGTCAGCGGACATCCCCTGCAGGCCTACGAGGGTCTCTGGAGAAGCCGCGTCACTGCCTCGGCCTCGGACTTTGTCCTCGAGGAGGACGCGGAGAGCCGCCTCACCGACCGGCAGAAGGCTGTGATCGGCGGTATGATCTCCGAAAAAAAGATCAAGTATACCAAAAACGACCAGGTTATGGCCTTCCTCACGATTGAGGACATGACCGGCAACGTCGAGGTCATTGTGTTCCCCCGCACCTACGAGGAGAGCGCGGACATTCTGAATGAAGACAGTAAAATCTTCATTCGCGGCCGTGTCTCGCTGGAGGAGGAGAAGGACGGCAAGCTGATCGCGGAGAAGATCGTCTCCTTCGACGATGTGCCCCGCAGGGTCTGGCTCCGTTTCTCTTCTTTTGAAAACTGGAAAGACAAGGAGCAGGCTGTGCTTCGCACCGTTGCGGAACATGGAGGACGCGACCAGGTCGTGATCTACATCGAGGACCGGAAAGTGAAAAAAACACTGCCGCCCGGCCAAGGGATCCGTGCCGATGACACGGTGATCGGGCTTCTGGGCGGAATCTGCGGGGCCCGGAATGTGGTCCTGCAGTAAACCCATGCCGCGGACATACGGTGAGGGTGTTTTTCACCGCTTTTACTGCCTCCTCTGCCCCTGCGCTTTACCTGTTACTGTTACACGCCCCCTCGAGGGGCGTGACAGTAACTTGCGTTCGCCCATGCTGAATTCGCTTCGCGAATGGGGCGAACGCCGTTCCACTCGGGTTTTTCGCGAAAAACCCGCGAAAAACGCCTCGAATTTCGAGGGGGTCTGTACGGTAACCATTACCTGCTATGCCCTTGTGCAGCAAAGAATAAACAGTTGCAAAAGTTATGCAGATATTCTAAAATATTTGGTGACGGACTATCTCGTTTTGGCATTATTGACAGCAGTCAGGGACGAAAATTCAATCATTTTTGTCTGCTGACCTGCAGGCCTGAACAGTTTTCCGGCTTTACACATGTACAAGCAGGATGCAGGAAAATAGGATACCGCTGAACGGTGTTTTGGGTTTCCGATATGTCTGCCGTTTTTGCGTCAGGCACTGCATGATTGCGTCGGGGGAGATTCATAGACTGGTAAAAGATTTTTCCCTGTATTGCGGCACCCGTACTTCAAGAGAGAAGACATTGTGCATCGCCTTTTTACGTCGGCGGCACTTCATGTCGTTTACACGAAAAAGCGCGTGTAAGAGGAGGTATTTATGGCAGCAAAAAAAGAGTTTAATGCAATTGGCGTGCTTACGAGCGGCGGCGATGCTCCCGGTATGAATGCTGCGATCCGCGCAGTGGTCAGAGAAGCCCTGCACAACAAAGTAAAGGTCAAGGGCATCATGCGCGGCTACAAGGGACTGCTCAATGAGGAAATCTTTGAGATGAAATCTGTCGACGTAGCCAATATCATTCAGCGCGGCGGCACGATCCTGGGAACCGCAAGGTGTCTGGAATTCAAAGAGCCCGAGGTACAGGCAAAAGCTGCTGAAATCTGCCGTAAACACGGAATTGACGGTATCGTGGTCATCGGCGGCGACGGCTCCTACCGCGGCGCGCAGGCTCTGGCCCGTCAGGGAATCAACACGATCGGCCTGCCCGGCACCATCGACCTTGACATCACATGTACAGAGTACACGATTGGATTCGACACAGCTGTCAATACGGCAATGGACGCGATCGACAAGGTCAAGGACACATCGTCCTCTCATGAGCGCTGCTCCATCATCGAAGTCATGGGCCGCCATGCCGGCTATATCGCTCTCTGGTGCGGCATTGCGAACGGCGCCGAAGACATCCTGCTCCCTGAGAAATACGATTACAATGAGCAGAAGCTCGTTGATCACATTATCGAGAACCGCCGCAGAGGCAAAAAGCATCACCTGATCATCAATGCCGAGGGTATCGGCCATTCCACTTCCATGGCCAAGCGCATCGAGGCCGCAACCGGCATCGAGACCCGCGCCACGATCCTGGGCTACATGCAGAGAGGCGGAGCCCCGACCTGCAAGGACCGCTACTATGCCTCCATCATGGGCGCTTATGCGACAGATATCCTCCTGCAGGGCAAGAGCAACCGCGTGGTCTGCTACCGCGACGGCAACTTTGTTGACCTGGACATCGAAGAGGCACTCGCAATGACCAAGGAGTTCCCGGAATATGAGTACAAGATCAGCATGAATCTCTGATCGGGATCTGCCTGTGATCTGACTGTAAAAAACGGGAAAAAAACGGGGACAAGGACTTCCGGCTTTGAGCAGGATTTTTCCGGAGCCCGTTGGACGGAGGATTACTGATCACTCCGCCGCAATTCAATAAACGACGAGAGGGCGGGCAATGCTCGCCTTCTTTTATTTACCACACATATCGCACGGTCTGTGTTTCCTGCATATTTGTTTACCGCATGATCTGTGCCTTCCTGATATTTCTATACCGCATGGCCTGTGGGAGATAGATCGTAATGCGATAGTGTGGAACTGCTTTGATATGAAAATGGATTTCATAAAATAAGGATATGGATTCCATAAAAAAAGAAAGGAAATGTATGCCGGACAGGATCACATCTGTTTCAAATGCCCGAATACGCCGGCTTGTCGAACTGCGCAAAAAGGCCAGGCTGAGAAGGGAGACCAGGCTGTTTCTGATCGAGGGAACGAGACTCTGCGCGGACACGCCGGAGTCATTTATCACCGAGGTATATGCCACAGAGGACTGGCTCAGAGGCGCGTCGGATGCCGAGCGGGCCAGATACTCCGGATTCCCCCTGACAATCGTTTCGGAGGAGGTCATGGAGAAGGTGTCGGATACCGAGCAGCCTCAGGGAATCATGTGCCTTGCCCAAATGCCCTCATGGACCAGGGAACAGATTCTGGGAAAAGGGCAGGAATCAGAGCCTTTGCTTCTGATTCTTGAGGATGTCCGCGACCCGGGAAATCTGGGCACTATTTTCCGCACTGCGGAGGCGGCCGGAGCCACCGGCATCCTGATGAGCCGCGGGACAGTCGATCTCTTCAATCCCAAGGTGGTGCGTGCGACCATGAGCGCGATTTTCCGCATGCCCTTTATGATCTGTGACGATCTGTGCCGGGAACTGGAGACACTTCGCGGCGATGGAATCAGAAGCTATGCCGCCCACCTCGGGGGAACCAGGGCCTATGACGAGCTTCCCCTCACGGGAGGAAGCGCCTTCCTGATCGGCAACGAAGCCAACGGCCTGTCGGAGAAACTCACCGCGGCCGCGGATGAAAAAATCATCATCCCCATGGCCGGGGGAGCGGAGTCCCTCAATGCCGCAATGGCGGCGGGAATTCTCCTGTTTGAGGCAAGCCGCCAGCGCCGGGCAGCAGTCCGGAAATGAGAGAGCGATCCGCGGCGGTTCAGACCATCCCTTCGCATAAACATCCGGAATGTCCGCAAAAACATCCGGGATATCAGTAAAAACATCTGGAATGTCGGCATAAACATCCGGAATGCTGGTATGAAAATTCGAAATGCCGGCATGAATATCGGGAGTGAAAATAATATATTGATTTTTTTCAGATATTAATATTTCCAAACATATTTTTTCCGGATTATTTTTCCGATGTTATTATTCCGACATTATTTTTCACGCTTTTTTCATTGAGGGCTTCACTCTGTTGTGCTACTATCTAAAAGAACGTCATAAAAAAAGCGTCATCAGAAAACATACTGCGCTGAAAACAGAAGCTGATTAATGTTTCGCAGTTACATTGACGCCGTCGAAGAATGGCGGAAGGAGGCGGACTTGAGTGCAATTTTCACATGGCTGCTGCTGATTGCGGCGCTGCTTGTGGTCGAGGCAATGACCGCGGGGCTCACTACCATATGGTTTGCCGGAGGTGCTGCAGTGGCATTGGTCTGTGCATTTCTGGGAGGACCATTCTGGCTGCAGACAGGTCTGTTTGCGGCGGTCTCATTGATCCTGCTGCTGGTAACACGCCCCCTTGCCCTCAAATACATGCGCAAGGGAAACGGCAAAAACAGCCTGGACCGGATGATCGGAAAGGAAGTGCTTGTCACGGAGAAAATTGACAACCTTCAGGGAACCGGCGAGGCCCAGCTGGACGGACAGTTCTGGATGGCCAGATCCGATGACAGTGATCAGACGATCGAAAAAGGAGAAGTGGCTGTCATCCGTTCCATACAGGGAGTCAAGCTGATCGTCGGCAGAAAACCCAAAACCATGGCATAAAGCTAAAAGCCGCGGCTTAACATCCAAAACCACAGCTTTAAAACCAAAAACAGCAGAATAATCCCAATACTATGGAATAAACCCGGACTGTAGCAAAAAAGAAACTATAGAATACAATCCGAAACTGTGGAAAAAGCCCGATGCGATTACTTATGGCCGGGCGGAATCATCGTTTCTGAGAGAGGAGATTCAAAATGGTATCAATGATTTTTATTTTTCTGGTCATTATCATCATGCTCATGATCGTGACTTCCTGCATCAAGATCGTTCCGCAGGAGCATGCGTATGTCGTCGAGAGACTCGGAACCTATCAGGACACATGGCCGGCGGGTCTTCATTTTAAGACTCCCTTCATCGACCGCATCTCCCGCAGGGTAAACCTCAAGGAACAAGTTGTGGACTTCCCTCCCCAGCCGGTTATCACCAAGGACAATGTCACGATGCAGATCGACTCCATCGTGTTCTTCCGGATCACCGACGCCAAGCTCTATACCTACGGCGTTGAGAATCCCATCATGGCGATTGAAAATCTGACCGCCACCACTCTCCGAAACATCATCGGTGATATGGAACTCGATGAGACACTGACCTCCCGTGAGACCATTAACACCAGGATGCGCGCGTCTCTGGACGTCGCGACGGATCCCTGGGGAATCAAGGTCACTCGTGTCGAACTCAAGAACATCACTCCTCCCACTGCGATCCGCGAGGCGATGGAGAAGCAGATGAAGGCAGAGCGTGAGAGACGTGAGTCCATCCTCAAGGCAGAAGGTGAAAAGAAGTCCGCAGTCCTCGTGGCGGAAGGCCGCAAGGAATCCCTGATCCTTCAGGCAGAGGCAGACAAGCAGGCGACCATTCTGGCGGCGGAAGCCCAGAAGGAGCGCATGCTCAAGGAAGCCGAAGGCCGCGCTGAGGCGATCCGCAAGGTCCAGGAGGCGAATGCCGACGGTATCCGCATGATCCGTGAGGCGGGAGCCGATGAAGCAGTTCTGACACTCAAGAGCCTCGAGGCGTTCGCGCAGGCAGCGGACGGCAAGGCCACCAAGATCATCATCCCTTCCGAGATTCAGGGAATCGCCGGACTGGCGGCCTCCCTCAAGGGAATCACGGAAAATTCCGGCGCGGGCGCCGGCAATACAACGGCAAAAACAGAGGGGCAGAAAGCCTGATCAAGGCAGGAAACCCGCACGGCGGATAACGCAGCAGATGCCCCCGGATATCCAGAAAGGACCACTTCAATGATCAACCTCAAAAACAGAGATTTTTTAAAACTGCTTGATTTTACTCCGGAGGAGATTTTTTCCCTCGTGGAGCTCGCGGCGGATCTGAAAGAAAAGAAGAGGAACGGGATCCCCCACAGATATTGTGAGGGAAAGAATATAGCTCTGATCTTCGAGAAAACCAGCACCCGCACGAGATGTGCCTTTGAGGTCGCCGGGCATGACCTTGGAATGGGTGTCACCTATCTGGATCCCAGCGGTTCCCAGATCGGGAAAAAAGAGAGTATTGCCGACACGGCACGCGTTCTCGCCGGCATGTTCGACGGTATCGAGTATCGCGGATTTGAACAGGAAATCGTGGAAGAGCTGGCAAAATATTCGAAAGTGCCTGTCTGGAACGGTCTCACCAATGAGTTCCATCCCACACAGATGCTCGCCGATCTTCTGACTATCCGCGAAAATTTCGGCCGCATCAAGGGAATCAAACTGAGCTTTTTCGGAGACTGCCGCTATAACATGGCCAATTCCTGGATGGTGACCGGCGCCAAGTGCGGCATGCACATCACACTGTGCGCCAACCGGACATTTTTCCCGGATCCGGAGCTTGTGAAAGAGTGCAGGGCGATTGCGGAGCAGACCGGCGGCAGCATCACCCTCGAGGAAGACCCCCGCGCAGGCGCCAAGGGCGCTGATGTCCTTTACACAGATGTGTGGGTGTCTATGGGCGAACCCATGGAAGCATGGGCGGAGCGCATCGGGCAGATGAAGCCCTACCAGGTCACAGAGGAACTCATGGGACTGGCAGCCAAAAACGCGATTTTCATGCACTGCCTGCCCGCCTTCCACGACCTCGGAACGACCATCGGAAGACAGATTTATGAGCAGTTCGGCCTCAAAGAGATGGAAGTGACCGACGCTGTCTTCGAAGGTCCCGCTTCACGCGTCTTCGAAGAGGCGGAAAACCGCATGCACACCATCAAGGCCGTAATCGCGGCGACACTGATCTGATCCCGGACCCATCCGCGGAATCGTACCGGCTGTATTTTCGATGGATCAGGTTATCCCTTTTGCGCAGATCTGCCCCGGTTGAAATGACGGGTGGTATTGCGTATTGCGCGATAAAGATTCAAGACTCGCTTGCGAGTCTTGCGCGCCGGATGCGGGTTGACATGTCTTGCCACGGGTATTGCGCGATGAAGAATAAAACTCAATTGCGGGCTCACTGAAAAGAAGGAACTGCAGGGTGGACAGAAAAAAAGAAATTCTGAAACGGCTGACAGAAACAGAGGGCTATGTCTCGGGCCAGGAGCTTTGCCGTATGCTTCAGGTCTCCCGGACGGCTGTCTGGAAAATTATTAAGAAACTGAAAGAAGAGGGATATCCCATCGAGGCGGTGACCAATAAGGGCTACCGCCTCCTTTCGATGGAGGAAACAGATATCTTCAACCGGGAGCAGATCGTGGGAAAACTCTCCACCTCCTGGGCAGGCCGTCCCCTGATTTTTAAGGAGGAGACCGGATCCACGAATGACGATGTCTTTGCCCTCGCCGCGGAGGGCTATCCCCACGGGACACTTGTGGTCGCGGCCAGGCAGACCGCCGGAAAGGGCAGACGCGGCAGAACATGGATCTCCCCTGAGGACGGCAATATTTACATGAGCATTCTGCTCAAGCCCGACCTGCGTCCCGAGATTACCCCAATGCTGACTGTCGTGATGGCCCTGTCGGTATACCAGGCAGCGCAGAAGCTGCTCTCTGGCCAGCCATCCTCACAACAGCCTTCCGGATCTACCGGGACAGAGAACGTGCCCGCCGATGAGTCCGAACACGAATCTCCTGTGGAATCTTCTCTGGAATCTCCTGCGGCGGAGAATGATTCCTCCGCAGACGTGCCCGCGTGCCGATTCGGAATCAAATGGCCCAATGATATCGTTGCCTCTGTGAACGGGGGCCCCTATCGCAAACTCTGCGGCATCCTGACAGAGATGCGGATGGAGGACAGCGAGATCAGCGCGATTACCATCGGAATCGGCCTGAACGTCAACCAGACTGAATTCTCGTCGGAGATTGCTGAGAACGCCGGCTCTTTTTCACTTTCCATGGGAAGGAAGATCAACCGCGCGGCACTCACCGCTTCAATCTGGAACTTTTTCGAACAGAATTACCTTCTGTTTGTGCAGAAACAGGACTTTTCGGCGCTTCGTCCGGCATACGAGGCAGGACTCGTGAATTGCGGCAAGAGCGTGCATGTGCTGGATCCCAAAAATCCCTTTACCGGGACGGCGATTGGAATCAATGATGAAGGAGAGCTCCTGGTGCAGCCGGACGACGGCGGCCCGGTCCGGGTGATCGGATCCGGCGAGGTCTCCGTGCGCGGCGTCAAAGGTTATGTATGAGCCTGACAGGCAGACGTGCAAAGTCAGACCGGCAAACACCGATAAACATCAAAGAAGTAAATCCGGATCAGGAAAAGCGAACCGGATCAACAGAATCAGGAAAAGCGGAATTTAATGGAAGAAAAGATGAATCATGAAGAAGAATTTGCGGGGCAGGACAAGTACAGGATCATAATCTGCGGAGCAAATTCTTACGACAAAAAATACTATTTCAACAAAAAATTCGATAAGCTCCCCGAAAACATCAAGGAGGAGCTTCACATCATCTGCGTATTGTATACCGAAGAGGTCGGAGGCATCTTTACCATTGCCTTTACCCCTTTCGGACACATTGAATTTGATACACAGCATGAAGAGGGCGATCTCTTATATGATGAGATCGGTGCCCGTCTCCTGATCAAGGAGATCCGCAGAAAAAAGAAAGACATGCTGGACGCCCTCTCAATCTACTTCCGGGTGACATTCCTTCACCAGAACCCGGCGGATCTGATTGAGGATTACGAGGACGAGGAAGGATAAAGTGTTCTGAAATATGGAACGCTGCTGAAACGGCGGAAAACTATGACAGAAAATAAAAATACACCTTTTCAGATCGGAAAAGTGACCATTCCCGGAAGAGTGATCTTCGCCCCGATGGCGGGCGTCTCTGACCTGCCCTTCCGGCTGCTCTGCCATGAGCAGGGGGCGGCTCTGGTGTGCATGGAGATGATCAGCGCCAAAGCCATCACCTACAAAAATGCCAGAACTGCGGATCTGATGGATACCAGCCCCGAGGAGGCGCCGGTCTCCCTGCAGCTGTTTGGCTGTGAGCCTGAGACCATGACCCGCGCCTGCGAGATGATCGAGGACAGAGAATTCGATATACTGGATATCAATATGGGATGCCCCGTGCATAAAGTTGTCGCCAACGGAGAGGGATCGGCTCTGATGAAAAACCCTTCCCTGATCGAAAAAATGGCTGCGGCAGCCGTCGCGGGAACCAGCCGCCCGGTCACGGTCAAGATCCGCCGCGGATTTGAGGAAGGCAGCGACAATGCGGTCGAGTGTGCCCTCGCGGCTCAGCAGGGCGGGGCTTCAGCTGTCGCGGTCCACGGCAGGACCCGGGCCCAGATGTACTCCGGGAAGGCCGACTGGACCTGCATCGCCAGGGTAAAGGAGGCTCTGGATATCCCGGTCATCGGCAACGGGGATATTGTGGACGGCCCTTCCGCCCTCCGCATGATGGAGGAGACCGGCTGCGACGCGGTGATGATCGCCCGCGCCGCCAGGGGAAACCCCTGGATCTTCCGGGAAGTGACCAGCTACCTGATCGACCGGACAGTCCCTGAGCGCCCGGCCCGCCGTGTCATTGTCGGAATGATTCTGCGCCACGCTCGCATGCTCTGCGAGTGCAAGGGGGAGAGAATCGGGATCCGTGAGATGCGGTCCCATGCCGCCCAGTACCTCACCGGTTTTCCTTCTGCCGCCCGCGTGCGCAATATGATCGTGAAGGTCAATACTCTTCAGGAACTGGAACAGATCCTGAAAAAAGAATATCCCTACGCCGCACAGTAGTCTGCGCAAAAAAGCCCGCCCGGGAATGATGTTCCCCGGGCGGGCTTTTGGTATAAAGGCAATTGTATATCCGAAATCATTCGGGAACATCCGGCCGTGCGGCGCAAAACCGCGCAGCCTGTGTCATATCAGATGCATGTCAGGCACATACCATATCAGATACGAGTTTGACTGGAAGTGCATCCGATACTTGTCAGACACATGCCATATCAGATGCGTGTCAGACACATACCATATCAGATGCGAGTCTGACTGGAAGCACATCCGATACTTGTCAGATCGATCTGACGATCAGGCGGGCGCCGCGTGACAGATCAGACAGTTCTGGGTGTGTAGGTTGTGTGAAGGAGGCTGTGGGCTTTGGCCTTGCCGGGTGCCTCGAGGTACTCATCGTAGAGCATCTGGCAGACAGGGCTGTCGTGCGAGCAGCGCAATTCGTTCTGCTTGTCGGAATCGTAGAGGACTGCGGAGCGCAGGCCCTTGAGGTCGACATAGTTGCGGACGGAATCGCTCTGGACGGGCTGGCCGCCGCCGTTGATGCAGCCGCCGGGACATGCCATGATCTCGATGAAGAGATATTTCTTTTCACCGGAGCGGACCATGTCGATGACCTTGCGGGCGTTGCCCAGGCCGCTGGCGACACAGACGTCGACTTCAGCGCCGTTGATGCGGTAGGTGGCTTCTTTGATGCCCTGTGTGCCGCGGACATCCATGAAGTCAACCTTCTCATTGGTGCCGTCAAGGATGCTGGCTGCGGTACGGAGAGCTGCCTCCATGACGCCGCCGGTGGCACCGAAGATCTTGCCTGCGCCGGACGCGATATCGAACGGATTGTCAAAGTCCTCTCCCTCGAGGTCTTTGAAGACGATGCCGGCACCCTTGATCATGCGGGAAAGTTCCCTTGTGGTAAGGGCGACGTCGACATCCGGGATACCCTGCTGGGAGAGTTCGGGGCGTGTGACCTCGAATTTCTTGGCCGTGCAGGGAATGACACTGACCACATACAGATCCTTGGGATCGATGTGGTTTTTCTGGCAGTAGTAGCTCTTGAGAATGGCGCCGAACATACTCTGCGGGGATTTGCAGCTGGAGAGGTGGGGCAGCAGCTCAGGATAGTTGTGCTCCATGAATTTGATCCAGCCGGGGCAGCAGGATGTAAACATGGGAAGCGGCGGCTTGTCAAGTTTTTTGGAAGCAATGCGGCTGATGAGCTCATTGGCCTCTTCGAGGATGGTGAGGTCAGCCGTGACGTTCATGTTGAAGACCTCTACATCGCCCAGCATGCGAATGGCCTGGACCATCTGTCTCTCCACATGAGTGCCCGGAGGCATATCGAAACATTCACCCAGGGTGGCGGCGATGGAAGGCGCGGTGAAGAAAACGACTTTTTTCTGAGGATCCGCGATGGCATCCCAGACTTCGTCGATATTGCTCTTCTCATACAGGGCGCCGACAGGACATGCGACGATGCACTGACCGCAGCCGACACAGGTGGTGGTGTCCAGACTCTGATCGAAGGGGGATCCTACACGGACGTCATAGCCGCGGCGGATCTGGCCGATTGCTCCGACAGTCTGTATGTTGTTGCAGGCGGAGACGCAGCGCAGGCACTGGATGCACTTGTTGTTGTCGCGGACCACGTAAGGGGTGGCGTCGTCGATCTCGTACGCGGGCTCTTCTCCTCTGAAGTGGTCCTCATCAATACCATAGTCATAAGCCAGCTTCTGCAGCTCGCAGTGGTTGCCGCGCACGCAGGAGAGGCATTTTTTGTGGTGTGTGGAGAGGATGAGTTCGATGGTGGTCTTTCTGGACGCGCGGACTGCCGCGGTGTTGGTCAGGACCTCGAGTCCCTCTTCCACAGGGTAGGTGCAGGCGGCTGTCAGGCCTTTCCTGCCTCTGATCTCGACGACGCAGACACGACATGCGCCGATGCAGTTGATATCCTTGAGGTAGCACAGAGAAGGAATCTCAATATTTGCCGCCTTGGCCGCCTGCAGGATGCTGGTGCCCTCCGGAACAGTGACCGGGATATCATTGATTTTTAAATTAATCATTTTTTTCACGTCTATCATCCCTCCTTATTCCATATAGACAGCATCGAACTTACAGTTCTGCTTGCACAGGCCGCACTTGATGCAGGTATCAATATCGATATGGTGAGGCTCTTTGACCGTGCCGCTGATCGCGCCGACAGGGCAGTTCCTGGAGCAGAGCGTGCAGCCTTTGCACTTGTCGGGATCGATCTGATAATGCAGCAGCTCTTTGCACTTCTTGGCAGCACATCTCTTGTTGACGATGTGATCGACATACTCCTCGCGGAAATAGCGGAGTGTGGAGGTGACGGGGTTGGACGCCGTCTGACCCAGCGCGCAGAGGCAGGAGACCTTCATGTGGGCCGCCAGCTCCTCGATCTTGTCAAGCTCCTCGAGAGTCGCTTTGCCGGTCGTGATGTCGTCCAGCATCTGCAGCAGACGGTGCGTGCCGATACGGCAGGGTGAACATTTGCCGCAGGACTCCTCACAGATGAACTCCATGTAGAACTTGGCGATGTCGACCATACAGGTGTCTTCATCCATGACGATCAGTCCGCCGGAACCCATCATGGAGCCGATTCTTGCCAGGCTCTCATAGTCGATCGGGGTATCAATATGGACAGAAGGGATACATCCGCCGGAAGGACCGCCGGTCTGGGCTGCCTTGAACTTCTTGCCGTTGGGGATGCCGCCGCCGATCTCCTCGATGATCTCGCGGAGGGTGGTTCCCATGGGAACTTCCACCAGGCCGACATTGGTGATCTTGCCGCCGACGGCAAAGACCTTGGTTCCCTTGGAGGTCTCGGTACCGATGGAGGAATACCAGTCCGCACCCTTCAGGATGATCTGCGCCACGTTGGCGTAGGTCTCGACGTTGTTGAGGATGGTCGGTTTCTGGAAAAGACCCTTGACTGCCGGGAACGGAGGGCGGGGACGAGGCTCGCCGCGCTTGCCTTCGATGGAGGTCATCAGAGCTGTCTCCTCGCCGCAGACGAAAGCGCCTGCGCCCAGACGGATGTCAATGTCGAAGCTGAAATCTGTGCGGAAGATGTTGTCGCCGAGCAGGCCGTACTCACGGGCCTGGGCGATCGCGATCTGCAGACGCTGGACCGCGATGGGATACTCCGCACGGACATAGATATAACCCTGGCTGGCGCCGATCGCATAGCCTGCGATCGCCATGGCCTCCAGGACCGCATGAGGGTCGCCCTCGAGGATGGAACGGTCCATGAAAGCACCGGGGTCGCCTTCGTCCGCGTTACAGCAGACGTATTTGATATCGGATTTTGTCGCTTTGCAGAATGCCCATTTACGGCCGGTCGGGAATCCCGCGCCGCCGCGTCCGCGCAGGCCGGAGGCCAGCATTGTGTCGATGACCTGGTCCTGGGTCATCTCAGTGAGGACCTTGTGCAGGGCGAAATAGCCGTCCAGCGCAATGTACTCCTCGATGTTCTCGGGATCGATCACGCCGCAGTTCTTGAGCGCGATACGCATCTGCTTGGCATAGAAATTGGTTTTGCTCAGCGGAAGGATCTCGCCGTCCTCGTGGACGGTCTCGGGATACAGGAGGTCTTTGCAGATGTTTCCGTTGATGATATGCTCGTCAACGATCCTCTTGGCCCCTTCCGGAGTGGCCTGGGAATAGAACGCGCCCTCCGGGTAGACGATCAGGATCGGACCGAGCGCGCAAAGACCGAAACATCCGGTCTTGACGACCAGGACATCCTCGATATTTTTGGCCTTGAGCTCTTTCTCCAGAGCATCAATGACCTTTTTGCTGCCGGAGGAGGTACATCCGGTACCGCCGCAGACCAGGATCTGCTTGCGGTATGCGGTGTGCTTCGCCATCTCTTCCGCCTGCGAAGCCACCAGCTTACGGACCATGACCAGCTCCTGATTTTTTTGTTTGATTTCCGTGAGCCTGTTCAATGTCATTGTCATGGCTTACACCTCCTCGTAGTAGGAATCAATGATCTTTACCGCTGACTCCGGCGTGCACTTGCCGTACACTTCTCCATCTACGGTCATGACCGGTGCAAGGCCGCAGGCGCCGAGACATCTGCAGCTCTCGATGGAGAAGAAACCGTCTTCCGTACACTCGCCGGCCTTGATTCCGAGTCTCTCCTCAAGCGCGGCAAGAATTTTGTCGGCCCCCTTGACATAGCAGGCCGTACCAAGACATACGCTGACGGTGTGCTCGCCCTTGGGCGACAGGGTAAACTGCGAGTAAAATGTTGCGACGCCGAACACCTGTGAGAGCGGGACCCCCATTTCCTCAGCGATGATCTCCTGTACCTCTCTGGGCAGATATCCGTAGATTCCCTGCGCCTCCTGGAGGACCGGCATCATTGCTCCGGGCTGGTCCTTGTGCTTCCTGATAAATTTCCGAAGCTCTCTTTCCTGTTTTGGCGTTCCCCGAAAAGCTGCATTAGCCATCGATTACCATCTCCTTTCCAAAACAACTGTGAAACTACTGCAGGAAATATGCGCCGCCCGGCCGCCTCACAAGCCTTTTCCGACGGAACAGATTCCCTGCGCCGGGGCATCTCCCGGCTGCAAGACTTTATTAATAAAATTATATAATAAAAGGAAAGTGTATAGTTAAAAAATTGTCGAAAATATGGTTTTTAAAAAGGTACTTTTTTTGAAAAATGCAGGGATAATGAACAAAAATTCAGTTAAAATAGGCTAACTATTTGGCGGAAATGACGGAATCCGGACTAAAAAACGCCCTGTCGGCTCCCCTGTTTCATGAAAAAAAGCATGAGAAACGATACAGACAGGCTTCTCCTGTTTCATGAAAAAAAGCATGAGAAACGATAAACAAAAGCTTCAGGAACCGGTCCGGGGATCCTGAAGCTTTTGTTCTTATGACACGGCCCGTGTAAGGGATTATTCCGCCTGTCGGCGGACACGGGCCGGTCGGGGGCAGAGGGCGGCGGTGCCGCCTCTACCCTGTTTACTGTTCTTTATTGTTCTTTATTGCGCGGCTTTTGCATCGCAGGTCCTGCCGTCAGAAAGGGAAACCGCCCGCATTGCAGAGGACAGAGGCTGCCTCCGGATTGCTGATGCCGGGAGGCGCAGCCGTCCGCGCCTGAAGAGCCGTCCATTGTGCAGTTTAAGTGGAATGCAGACCATGGCGCAGCCGTCCGCGCCCGAAGAGCCGGTTCCGCCCGGTTTACAGCAGAGACTTGATGCACTCCTCTACCTTCGCCATGTCCGCGGTCGGCTCAAATCTGGCGGCGACATTTCCGTTTTTGTCGACGATGAACTTTGTGAAGTTCCACTTGATATCGGACTTTTTATCCCAGTCGGGATCTGCCTTTGAGAACATTTCCTCCAGCAGGGCCTTGAACTCATGCTCGTCGAATCCTTCAAAGCCTTTCTGCGACTTCAGCCAGGTGTAGAGAGGGAGCTCATTCTCACCGTTTACATCAGACTTTTTCATCTGCGGGAAGGTCGTGTTGAAATGCAATGTGCAGAACTCGTGGATCTCGTCATCCGTTCCGGGAGCCTGTCCCCCGAACTGGTTGCAGGGGATGTCGAGGATTTCCAGCCCCTTGTCGTGGTAATCCCTGTACAGCTGCTCGATCGGCGCATACTGCGGGGTGAATCCGCAGCCCGTAGCCGTGTTCACGACCATGATAACTTTTCCTTTGTAATCTGCCAGATTCAGAGCCTCGCCTTTACGGGTTGTGATTGTAAAATCGTAGATATTCATTTCCTGCCTCCATAAAAAGCTGTGTCCCGGAAACATGCCGGAAAATACATGGAACTTTTTGGAACTTTCTGTTGACAGATGCAGGTTATACATTTAAGATTAATTACATAAAGTTCCAATAAATAGTTCTCTTAAGTTCACTAAAAGAATAGCATTGACAGAGGAGCTTTGTCAACAGAGTTTCTCTCAACAGAGTTTTTACAACAGAACTTTTTCAGACGGAACT
>JAUNEM010000221.1 GCA_030525515.1 Eubacteriales bacterium | reverse complement strand
CCGGGGAAAAGCCGGGGAAATGCTTGGAAAAACTTCCGCAAACCATATGAAAGTATGATACAATAAAAAATACGCTGTAGTTCGGAAAGCCCTTTATCGGGGGCTGAAAAGGAGCTGACAGTATTGAAGCTGGCATGACCTGATGACAGAAAGGAACAGATGAAGGAAATGGAGAAAAGGCACCCGGTGCTCTGGATCGTCATCCCCTGCTACAATGAGCAGGCGGTGCTGCCGATCACGGCTCCTATGTTTCTTGAAAAAATAACTCAGCTCACACAGGATGGCCTGATCTCGGATGAAAGCAGGATCCTTTTTGTGAACGATGGATCCAAAGACAAGACCTGGGAGATCATCGGCAGCCTTGCTGAGTCCGACCCCCATTTTCTGGGGATCGCCCAGAGCCGCAACCGCGGACACCAGAACGCCGTACTGGCCGGCCTTATGACCGCCAAGGACTACTGCGATATCACGATCTCCATCGACTGCGACGGACAGGACGACATCAACGCCATGGACGAGATGGTAAAACAGTATCTCGACGGCTGTGAGATCGTTTACGGCGTCCGCTCCCGCAGGGACACAGACACATGGTTCAAGCGCGTGACGGCGGAGAGCTTTTATAAGCTGATGAATGATATGGGAACGGAAGTGGTGTATAATCACGCCGACTACCGCCTTGTCTCATCGAGAGTGCTTCAGGCTTTCTCCGACTATCATGAGGTGAATCTGTTCCTGAGGGGCATGTTCCCTCTTGTGGGATTCAAGAGCACATCTGTTTTTTATGCCAGACACGAGAGGATCGCGGGCGAAAGCCACTATCCCCTCTCCAAAATGCTCGGCCTGGCCTTGGACGGTATCACCAGCATGAGCACCAAGCCCATCAGGCTGATCACCGGATTCGGCTGCCTGGTGGCCCTGATCAGCTTCATCGGCGTGATCTGGTCCATCGCCGCCCACTTTATGGGAGCCGCGGTCGCCGGCTGGTCCAGCATGGTCTGCATCCTCTGCTTCCTCGGCGGCATACAGCTTCTGGGTATCGGAGTGATCGGAGAATATGTCGGCAAGACCTACATGGAGACCAAGAAACGGCCCAGATATATCATCAGCGAGAAGACCTGGGATGACCCGGACAAGAAGGACATGCTGATCGGATGAGAGCCGGGACTATGTTCCGATTTCATTAATGCTTAGAACACTGTTTTTTTACACAAATTTCATTTAACTCATAGAGCAATATCACTTAACATTAGGATAAAGTATTGCGGGAGCGTGCAGCACGCCAGGCAATACTCAGTATATTTCATAACAAATCCAGCCGACGGACAAACGGCCGCAGGAAATTCACTTTAAGAGAAACGGGAACATGCGATTCGTATTCATTCTGGATCAAAGGGAGGAAAAGAAATGATTAAAACCGCGAATTTTGATTTCTACGCACCTACCAAGGTTGTTTTCGGAAAGGGTTCCGTGGACAGGCTGGGCGCGCTTGTCAAGGCGCAGGGCTGCTCCAAAGTCCTGATCCACTATGGCGGAAAGAGCGCTCTGAAGTCCGGACTCATCGACAGAGTCCGCGCAGCCCTGGATGCCGAAGGCATCGGCCATGTTTCTCTTGGCGGCGTTGTCCCCAACCCTCATCTGGGACTGGTCTATGAAGGGATCGAGCTCGGCAAGAAAGAGGGCGTCGATTTTATCCTGGCCGTCGGCGGCGGCAGCGTCATTGACTCCGCAAAGGGAATCGGATACGGAATCGCGGATCCCGAGCAGGGCGATGTGTGGGATTTCTATGTCAAAAAGAGAAAATCCACTGCCTGCCTTCCTGTCGGTGTCGTCCTCACGATCGCAGCGGCAGGTTCCGAGATGAGCAATGACTCCGTTGTCACCAACGAGAAGACCGGAATCAAGCGCGGACACGGAAACGATGTCTCCCGCGCCAAATTCGCGGTCATGGATCCCGAGCTGACCATGACACTGCCGGATTACCAGTCCATGAGCGGCTGCACCGATATCATGATGCACACCATGGAGCGCTATTTCACAAACGGCGGCAACATGGAACTGACAGACAGCATCGCTGAAGGCCTGCTGCGCACTGTCAAAAAATATACGCAGATCATCCACGCCGAGCCCGACAACTACGAGGCACGCGCGGAAGTCATGTGGGCGGGCAGCCTGTCCCACAACGGCCTGACCGGCTGCGGCGCGGCGGAGAGAGACTTTGCCAGCCACATCCTGGAGCATGAGCTGGGCGGCATGTTTGACGTCACTCACGGTGCCGGCCTCGCCGCGATCTGGGGCACATGGGCCAGATACGTGTACAAGGACTGCCTGGACCGCTTCGTGAAATTCGCGGTCAATGTCATGGAAGTGACTCCCGGAGCCACTGACGAGGAGACCGCTCTCAAGGGCATTGAGGCAATGGAGGATTTCTACCGCAGCATCGGTATGCCCACCAGCATCCACGAGCTCGGCATCGACTATACAGACGAGCAGATCGAGATCATGGCCCACAACGCGATCATCGCCTCCGGCGGCAAGCGCGGAAGCGCCAAAGTCCTCTACGAGGATGATTTTGTCAAGATTTACAAGGCGGCAAGAGACGACCGCTGATAAAAAGATATTTGGAATGTAGTTAAGAGGTACCCTATGGGGCTGCGTTCGGAAGAGAACAAGAACAGAAAATTGAACAGAGCAGATGCCGGGCGCCGCGGCGGACAGCAGCCGGGCCTGTTTGACCTGCGCGGTGAAAACGGGAATTATTCCGACAGCGCAGGTGCTTCCGGCTTTTCCGCCGGCTCCGGTTCAGACAGGCAGGACGGGGACAGACCTTACCGCGAACGTCACCGTGTGGAAATAAGCAGCGACTCAGACCCTCGTTCCTCCGGCGGATACCCTGCCGGCCGTGAGCTGGAGGTTCCCGAGATCGTCCGCGGCAATAAACCCGGTGCAGGCCGTTACGGAAGCGGAATCTACGGAAACCGGTCTTCTTCTTACGGGAACAGAGGCACAGACCGCTACGGAAGCGGCAATTACGGAAACAGGCCTTCCTCCTATGGAAACAGAGGCACAGACCGCTACGGAAGCGGCAATTACGGAAACAGAACTTCCTCCTACGGGAACAGGGACACAAGCCGCTACGGGAGCGCAGATTCCTACAGCGGAAGCCGGACCGACGGAGGCACTCAGGCGAACGGCAATTACGGAAACAGAACTTCCTCTTATGGGAACAGAGGCACAGGCCGCTACGAGAGCGCAGATTCCTACAGCGGAAGCCGGACAGACGGAGGCGCTCAGGCGAGCGGCAATTACGGAAGCCGGAATGTGCGCGAGATTTCAGACTGGAATTTTTCGGACCGGCCGGGCAGTGCTCGGGATTCCTACGGATCCGGCGCCAATGACTATGACCGGGGAAGGACCGGAAACCGGGTAGTCCGCGGCAACGTACCCGGAGGACGCAGGGAGGAAGCTCCCGGAGCGGACAGGGGACGCGAAATCAACGCCGACCTTTTTGTTTCCAACAATTACGGGGCAAACGGAAGAAAGAGCCGTGTGACCCGCGTCCCGATCTCCTCCGTGGACCAGACCCGGGACAATATGGAGAGAGAGAGACGGTCCGCGGGCAGAAACAGCAGATATACCGGGGAAGACCGGACCAGTGAAACTTACGACGGATTCTATACGGCTCCAAGCAGCCTCAACACTCCCCCCGCAGGCTCAGGCGGGACCGGGAGGCCTGGAGATTATGGACGGTCCGGCAGAAATCAGGCAGGAAGCGGCAAAAGGGACTACGAGCAGGACTATTTTTACGAAGAAGAGCTTCCTGCGGAAAACCTCCTGTGGGACGGAATCGGAGACGACCCCGACGAAACCGCTTCCGATAAAAGACTCCGTCAGCGCGAGCGGATCAGAAAGCAGCGCGAAGAAGAACTCAAAAAAATGTATTTCCGCCTTGGCGCTGGAGCAGCGGTCGCCCTTGTTGTGGTCATTGCCGTGATCGCAATCGCTGTGGCCGGCCTGCGCGGAGGAAAAAAGAAAGACCAGACTGCCGGAGCGGGCACGGAGACCACGCAGACAGCGGATGCCTCCGGCAAGGAAAAGGAGCCTTCGGCGGACGGCAGCGCCGTCAGGGACGCGGGCGCAGAGTCCGGGCAGAAGGCAGACAGTCTCGACGACGTGGATGCTGAGATTCCGCAGGAAACGGACTCTACTGACACAGCTGACGCACAGGAAACGAAAGATACGCAGGCAGCCCCTGCCGAGGGCGAAAACGCGGAAGCCGAAAACGCAGAGGGCAAA
>JAUNEM010000050.1:11971-16087 GCA_030525515.1 Eubacteriales bacterium | reverse complement strand
AATTGTTTTTTGAAATATCTGTTTGAAATGTCTATTTGGAAAAAAGTATATGGCGGCCGCTGTGAAAAAGAATCCGGCTGGAGATCGGCTCCCCAGCCGGTTTCATAGCGGAAATCGTAGAACTCTGCGGTTTTACAGAGCTTTTTCCAGATTATTTATACTGACTTGCGCCCGTGATCTCTGTTTCTTTCATCAGTCCGGGATGATCAGTCTCTGGGAACCTCGACGAGATCATAGGCTTCGACAATATCATCGACCTGCATCTTATCGAAGCCATCGAATACAAGACCGCACTCGAAGCCCTCGCGGACCTCCTTGGCGTCGTCTTTGAAACGCTTCAGGGAAGCCAGGCTGCCCTCGTAGATCAGCTCGCTGCCTCTCTTGATCCTGACTTTGCAGCCGCGGCGGATTACGCCGTCGATCACCATGGAACCGGCGATGTTTCCGACGTGGGATGCCTTGAACAGCATACGCACCTGGGCATGGCCGATGACGCGCTCCTCGTAAATGGGAGCCAGCATGCCCTTGAGGGCCGCCTCGATGGCGTCGATCGCCTGGTAGATGACCTTGTAGAGGCGGATGTCGACATGCTCCTGGTCGGCAATGGATTTCGCCATCATGTCAGGACGCACGTTGAAGCCGATGATGACCGCGTTGGAGGCAGATGCCAGAGAGACATCCGACTCTGTGATATTGCCGACACCGGCGTGGATGACTTTGACGACAACTTCCTCGTTGGACAGCTTGAGCAGGCTCTGACGCAGTGCCTCGACGGAACCCTGTACGTCTGCCTTGAGGATGAGGTTGAACTCCTTGAGGTTGCCTTCCTTCATCTGGTTGAACAGATCGTCCAGGTTCATGCGCATTCTGGTCTCTTCGATGAGTTCCTCCTTGCGCTGGACCTTGTAGGTCTCCGCATAGGACTTGGCTGTCTGCAGGTCCTCGTGGGCCAGGAATACCTCGCCTGCGCTGGGAACATCGGACAGTCCGAGAATCTCGACGGGATGGGAGGGCTTGGCGACTTTGACACGTCTGCCCTTATCGTCGATCATGGCCCTGACCTTGCCGGAGCTCGCGCCGGCGGAAATGAAATCTCCGATGTGGAGCGTGCCCTTCTGGACGAGGACGTTGGCCACAGGGCCGCGGCCCTTGTCGAGCTTGGCCTCGAGGACAAGACCTCTGGCCTTGCGGTCGGGATTGGCCTTGAGTTCCATGATATCCGCAGTCAGGAGGATGGTCTCGAGGAGGTCCTCGATGCCGTCGCCTGTCTTGGCGGAAACTTCTACAAATTCTGTGGAGCCGCCCCACTCGGTGGGAACCAGCTCATATTCGGTGAGCTCCTGTTTCACGCGCTCAGGGTTTGCTCCGTCCTTATCGATCTTGTTGATCGCGACGACGATCTCGACACCTGCCGCTTTGGCATGGTTGATCGCCTCGATGGTCTGAGGCATGACACCGTCGTCCGCCGCGACGACCAGAATCGCGATGTCTGTGGAATTGGCCCCGCGCATACGCATGGCCGTGAAAGCCTCGTGTCCGGGCGTATCCAGGAAAGTGATGTCCCTGCCGTTTACGGAGACCATATAGGCACCGATCGCCTGTGTGATACCGCCGGCTTCCTTTCCGGTGACATTGGTGCTCCGGATGGCGTCCAGAAGGGAGGTCTTGCCGTGGTCGACGTGGCCCATGACGCAGATGACAGGAGGACGGGAGACCATCTCGGCCTCATCCTCTTCATCCTCGCGCAGGAGTTCCTCGATGACATCAACTTTCTGCTCCTTCTCGCAGAGGATCTCATAGCCCAGCGCGATCTCTTCAGCTTCTTCATAGCTGACTTCGCTGTTGGGGGTCATCATCTTGCCCTGCAGGAAGAGCTTCTTGATGATTTCGGCAGCCTGAAGGTGCATGCGCTCGGCGAGGTCACGGATCGAGATCTTCTCAGGTACAGAGATGGTCTTGATCTGCTCTTCAACGGGAACCTGTTCCTTCTTCTCGGGACGGTTGAAACGTCCGGGTTTGTTCCTGCGGCTGTTCTCTTCCTCGTTGTAGATCTGATCCTTTCTGGATCTGCGGTCCTTGTCCTGATGAGGCTGTTTCCGGCCTTTGTCGCCGCCGCGTCCCGCAGGCGCAGGTCCCTGTCCGGGACGGCCTCCGGCTCCGGGTCCGCCCTGGCCGGGTCTTCCGCCCCGGGCATCATTTCCGCCTCGTCCGCCTCTGTTGTCAGCACCCTGGCCGGGTCTTCCGCCTCGTCCGCCTCTGGGCGCACTGCCGCCATCGCGGCCTCCTGCCCCCTGACGGCCGGGCTGATCTGCGCGGGCACCGCCGCGCTGCTGTCTGGAGCCGCCTTCTGCTCTGCCGCCGCGGGATCCCGCGTCTTTCTTCTGAGGGGCAGACTGGGACTCAGCCTGAGGGGTCTTCTTCTCGGAAGCTGCCGCTTCGCGCGCAGGCTCGGGTCTGGCCTCGGAAACAGGTGCGGGTGCCTTAGCCTCAGTAGCAGGCGCAGGTACAGGTGCCTTGGCAGCCTCGGCCTCCTTAGCTGCCGCCGCTGCTGCTTCCTGAGCCGCCGCTGCCTCTCTGGCTGCTGCCGCCTCTGCCTCTGCCTTTTTGACATTATCGGCTTTCCTGGGCTGCTGCACAGGCTTATGGAAATCCACTTCCATCTGAGTCTGACGGATGGTGGGTTTGATCAGTTTATGGACAGGAGGTGCCTGCGTGCGGCCGCGTCCCGCGCCGCTCTGGCGCCTGCCGCCGTCGCGGTTCTGGCCTGCGGGGCGCTCGCCCTTGCCGTCATTGCGCTGCCTGGGGCGTCCGCCGCCCGTGCCGCTGCCCGCAGGACTGCCGGCTTTGCCGCCGCGTGTCCCGCCGCTGCGGAATCCGCCCGCGCCGCCGGGATTATACGCGCCTGATCCGCTGGAATAAGCCCCGCGCTGTCCGCCCTGCGTGTTACCGCCAGTCACAATGATGATTTTTTTCTTCTTCGCAGGTTTTTTCCCATCGGCTGCCGCCTTTTTCGCGTCTGCACCTGATGTCTTATCTTCTGCCACTGTTTTCTTCCCTTCACTATCTCCAGTCGATGTCATATTCGCCGCATTGTCTTTCTCATTATTTCTCTCATCAAATTTATCAGATACCAACTCGACTGCGCCCTCCTCATTTTAAAAATCCGCTGGCCGTCAGCGTTCTATAGTCTTTTCTACTCCCGTATGACCGTCTGTTCCTGTCGCAAAACTTTCAGCCGGTCAATCCTTTTTATATGATCAGGATAATGGCGGCCTTAAATGCCGTTTCCTGTTATAGTCACTTCCATTTCCCGAATCATCCGCCGCCTTCCGGCTCTCCTTGTTCTTGCGGACTTTCTTTTCTCTGTTCTTATTCTCTTTTTCCTTGTTATCTTCGGGAAATATCTGAATATCAGGGGATCCTCTCTCCGGCGTCTCATCCGTAAGGCCGCGGACTGATGTCTGGCCTGTTTCCCCTTGAATCAAAGCACTGCTGTCCGGAGGTTCCGGATTCACCAGGTCCAGCTTCTTCAGCAGGCTCTGCGCGAGGCCTCTGTCCGTGACTGCAGCACATGCCCTCGTTTCTTTGCCGGCCGCGCGTCCCAGCTCCTCTTTCGTGCCGTAAAACCGCAGCGGGATATTGTTGTGGCGGCACTTGTCCGTGAACTTCTTGACTGTGTTCTGCTGTGCGTCAGCTGCCAGGATCACGACACGCGCCTTCCTGCTTTTGACAGCCTCTTCGACAGAAAAGCCTCCTGTCACCAATTTTCCCGCCTTTGCGGCGAGTCCCAGAAGGGAAAGTACTTTATCCTGCATCCTCCCCTCCTATCTCCGTCTTCAGACGGGCTGCCGCCTCTGCGGAAACTTCTGTGTGAAAAGCCCTCGCAAACCCTTTTTTCCTGACCGCTTTCTCCAGGCAGGCGGGGTCATCGCACAGATATGCTCCGCGGCCGTTCGCTCTGCCTGTCCTGTCCGCATGAAGGACTCCGTCCTCAGTCTGGACAATGCGGATCAGTTCTTTCTTTGGTTTGATAGTACCGCAGCCGATGCACGTCCGCATCGGAATCTTTTTAGGCATGTTACGCTTCCCCATCCAATGACACGAATCCAATGACAC
>JAUNEM010000050.1:0-11941 GCA_030525515.1 Eubacteriales bacterium | reverse complement strand
AGATTCTGAAGCAGGGCCGTCTGCGGAACCGGATTCCGATTCCTCTGATTCAGCCGCCTCCTCAGCTCCGTCTTCTATGACGTCTTCCGCAGCAACGTCTTCCGAAGCGGCGGCCTCATCGCCATAGGCCTCATCGGCCTGCTCGTCCTCGTAATACTCGCCCTCATATTCTTCTTCGTCCGAATCATCCTGGTCGATATAGTCATCATATCGGAATCCGGGAGCATCCTTGGCCTGAGTCTCACTCTTGATATCGATCTTGTAGCCGGTGAGACGTGCAGCCAGACGAGCGTTCTGTCCTTCTTTACCGATTGCCAGCGAGAGCTGATAATCCGGGACAACGACTTTTGCGGTCTTCTCCTCGGGATCCGCGAACACAGCGACGACGTTGGCGGGGGAGAGAGCGTTCTGGATGAAGTTTCCGGGGTTCTCGTCCCATACGACGATATCGATTTTCTCACCCTTGAGCTCTTCCACGATATTGTTGACACGCACTCCGTTGCTGCCGACGCAGGCGCCGATCGGATCGACATTGGGGTCGTTGGAGCGGACTGCGATCTTGGTGCGGCTGCCGGGCTCACGGGCAATGCTCATGATCTCGATAACTCCGTCCTTGACCTCGGCGACTTCCTGCTCGAAGAGCCTGCGGACCAGGTCGGGATGTGTGCGGCTCACCAGAATCCTGGGGCCGCGGTTGGTGGAGCGGACTTCGAGGACAAAGACCTTGATGCGGTCCAGGGGCATGAGCTCCTCACCGGGAACCTGCTCTTTTTCATTGAGCATGCCGTCGGCCTTGCCCAGGTTCACACTCACGTTCTTGCCGATGTAGCGCTGTACAATGCCGGTGATGATATCACGCTGTTTCTTTATATAATAATCGTAAATTACGCTTCTCTCTTCTTCTCTGATCTTCTGCATGATCACGTTCTTGGCGATCTGCGTGGCGATTCTTCCGAATCCGCGGCTGTCAATGTCGACACAGACAGTGTCCCCCACCTTGGCGGTGGGAACGATTTTAACCGCGTCTTCAAGGGAGATATCCTCGAGACTGTCCATCACATCCTCGGGAAGCTCGACAACTGTCTTCTCCGCATAGCAGGAGAAATCAAAGGAGTCGCGGTCAACCTTTACCTTGATGTTCTCCGTCCTTCCGAAGTGGCTCTTGCAGGCAGTCATCAACGCGTTTTCGATCGCTTCGAAAAGTGCGTCGCTGCTTATATTCTTTTCCTTTTCAAGGGTGAGAATGGCCTCTTTCAAATCAGTGTTCATACTGTCTCCTTTTGCTAAAAAGCTGTCTGTCCATCTGCCCGGGCCGGTACTTCAGGCCATACGGGCGATTTAAAATAATCCGCAAATGTCAGTTCAATCCTGCCTTTACGTCTGTCCGCCGCCGTTCCGTCTGCCTGCGCATTTCATCTTCACAGCGCAGTATTGTATTTCATGAGGACCGGTGCGGCAATGAAAATCAAAAAATCAAAAATCAAAAGCGAGTCTGACAGACGCGATCGCCGCGCGTTCCAAGCTCAGTCTGATTCTGCCGTCTTCCCGCTCCGGCTCTGTCTTCAGGTCCGGCAGGACCTCTGCAGGAGCTGAGGATCCACAAGCGTCATCGGTCTCCTTTGCCGCCGTAGATGTCTTCTTCTTTTTTCCTTTACCTTTTCCCTTTTTGGGGGCAGGCGGGTCTGCGAGTATTTCGATCCGTTCAGAGTCAAACCCGGTCAGTTCCCCGCGCAGGTCTTTCTCTCCCAGATCCGCATGGGGTTTATAGAGGTGGATCTCAACTTCTTCCCCTATGCTCTGCTCCAGATGACGGTCCTTTGTGAGGCTTCGTCCAAGACCCGGACTTGACACGATCAGGGTGTAGGGATCCCTGATAAAATCGGCATTATCAAGTTCGTCGGACAGGATGCGGCTGACGCTTTCACAGTCGTTGATCGTCACGCCCCCCTCCTTGTCAATATAGACATTGAGGAAATATTCCTGGCCTTCTTTCACATATTCAACATCATAGATCCAGATGCCGAACTGTTCCGCGATCGGGGCAGCAATGGCCTCCGCCCGCTCTTCATACTGCTGTCTTCCGGATTTCCGGGAATGATTCTCTTTCATACCTGTGGTTATGCCCCCTGTTCACAAACATGTATGAATTAACTGTGCATTGTCCCGCGTATCCCACGCTCCCGCAACGCATTCTTCATAAATATGTCGTGACTCTCATTCTCAATAAGAATCATCAGACTCTCATTCTCAATAAGAATCATTAAAAAGAATAATTAAAGCATTCAAGACTCCTGTAAAACGCAATAGAAAAAGTGGACTTGCAGGCCCACTTTTTAAAATTCACTATATTCAATTCTTCACTATTGAAGCCTGCATTCTACAGTACAGTATATGGTAAGCATATTACATTATCATCATTATTTATGCTTTATAACCTTTGATACCATAGCACAGTTAAAATCAAAATGCAAGGGCGGATTTCGTTTCTGCCCTGTATTTGGCTGTAAATCCACGGTTTTTTCCCTGTTACCGCCCGAATTGTCAGTTTTCGGCATCGCCGTCACCGCGCAGTCCCGGTCTCCGTGTACGCACGGGCAATAGCCTGCCGGACTGCGTCAGCACCCGGGCAATAGCCTGTCGGACTGTGTCAGCACCCGGGCAATATCCAGCCGGACTGCGTCAGGCCCGGAGATTGGCAGGTCAGCAGCGCATGGGCGTCAACCGGTCAGTCAAGCTTCTCCCCGCATTTCGGGCAAAAGTCGAAGTCCTCATCTGTCTGGTAGCCGCAGGAAGGACATCTGCGGATCTTCCGGGCATTCCCTCTCCCGCTGATCAGTCTCAGATCCTCCTGACGAATCTGCCTTCCGGTCCCCTGCTCGATCTCCCTTCCCGCTTCAGGATCCAGCTCATACAGTGTCCCGCAGCAGGACATCTGCACATAATATTTCCGTCCCCACCTGAAACAGGGGATAAAAAACAGGAGCAGCTGATTAAAAGTCACAAATACCTGATATCTTCCATAGCTGCCGCACTGGCCGCAGATCACCAGCTGATCTGAAGAAATCTCTTTTTTGCCCTGCGTGATTCCTACCATTAAAAACAAATCCGTCACCTCCCGGGCCTCCGCAGCCCGCCTTATGGGAACACAGGATCCTGCTGCGGATCCATTGTTCCCCGCACATGGCTCCGCTGTCATTCCCCGGCAAAGCAGAAAAGGAACAGCAATCTCTTTACTGCATAAGCGGGTATTGAATAAAATATCAAATTATTACATTTTTTTCAGAACATAGGGATTCCCTGATTTAAAACAATCTTAGTTTAGAGTATAATAATATCGGTGGTATTCAATAGGGGGATTACTGCCTTGCAAATCTTTTTCATGGGTTCGCTTCACTGTTCGTTCCCGCCGGACATCCGGCAGGAGAACAGCAGCCTCCTGTCAGAGATCTGCAGATAGAGAATACAACACTGCTGCGTGTTTTGCACATCTTTTCCGATTATTTCTCTATTTTGATCTTATTCCAGAAAACCGGTCTGTTTCCGCCTTCATCCTGTTGTTGTTTCAGAAGGCTTTTCCGGTATTTCATAATCATAATAAACAATCAACAATAAATAGGAAGATAATTCAAAAAAGGATATTCAAAACAAGCTGCCGGTTGTTGTTTTCCAGTCTCTCCGTTTCCGGATTCGGAGAAAAACAGGGGTATTTTACAGGGGTATTAATCCGGGTAATAATGCTGGTGCAGCTGTCCTGTTCTGACAGTATATGAAAAAAGCAGTGAGCCAAGCGGCCGCACAGACGGACGTGCTCGCACGTCCGGATGCGCGGACATTTGGCGAACGCCCAAACACGAGGAAGGAGCCATTTTGCATGCCAAGGCATGCAAAATGAGCGGAATCCGAGTGTTTGGAGCATTGCGGGAGCGCCCGCGGCGCGGAGCAATGCGCAGCTTTTTTCATACGTCAATTGTGATGCAAAATCATGGAACTGAAGTATGGCAGTATATATATTATCTTGAAAAGTCTGCTGTCAAACAACTTTTGTCGTCAGAAGGGGCATCTGCAAAACTTTTTCTTTTTTAAGGAGGGGCCAATGGCTAAATTCAAAAAAGTGCTGGTTGCCAACCGCGGTGAGATCGCAATGCGTATCTTCCGCGCGTGCCACGACCTGGGGCTGCAGACTGTCGCGATCTATTCTACCGAGGATACATATGCGGCATTCCGTACAGCGGCGGATGAGTCTTATCTGATCGGGAAAAATGAGAGCCCGCTGGGTGCTTATCTCAACATTCCCAGAATCATTGAGCTGGCCAGAATGCACGACTGCGACGCGATCCATCCCGGTTATGGTTTCCTGTCAGAAAACGGAGATTTCGCGCGTGCCTGTGAGCAGGCCGGTATCAAATTCATCGGTCCGAAGTCACAGATTCTGGACATGATGGGTGACAAACTCAGCGCCAAGCAAATGGCACTTGACTGTGATGTGCCTACTACACCGGGCACAAAAGATCCTCTCAAGAGCCGCGAAGAGGCTCAGAAGCTGGCTATGGAATTCGGTTTTCCGGTCATCCTGAAAGCTGCTGCCGGCGGCGGCGGCCGCGGCATGAGACGCTGCGACAATGTTGAAGAAGTCGGCATCAACTATGATCTGGTCAAGGCAGAGGCACTCAAGTCTTTCGGCAACGACGATATTTTCATGGAAAAATTCCTGGTCAACCCCAAACATGTGGAAGTCCAGGTCCTGGCCGATGAGCACGGCAATGTCGTCCACCTCTATGAGCGTGACTGCTCCCTGCAGAGGCGCTATCAGAAGGTCGTCGAGTACACACCTGCCTTCTCCATCTCCCAGGAAGTCAAGGAAAAGCTCTATCACGACGCAGTCGCGATCACTAAGCATGTCGGCTACACCAACGCGGGTACGCTGGAGTTCCTGGTTGACAAAGATGAGAACTATTACTTTATCGAAATGAATCCCCGCATCCAGGTCGAGCACACCGTCTCTGAGATGGTCACCGGTATTGACCTGGTGCGCGCGCAGATCGTAGTGGCCGAGGGCGCTCCCCTTTCCGATGAGCGGATCGGTATCAAGAGCCAGGATGATATCAAACTGGACGGCTACGCGATCCAGTGCCGCGTGACGACAGAGGATCCCACCAACAACTTTGCTCCCGATACAGGCCGCATCACCGGTTACAGGGTCTCCGGTGGTTTCGGTATCCGTCTGGACGAGGCGACAGCCGGGACAGGCTCCACGATCTCGCCCTATTATGATTCGCTGCTGGTCAAGGTAACCTCCTGGGACCGCACCTTCAAGGGTGCCTATTCCAAGGCCCTGCGCGCTATCCGTGAGGTGCGTGTAAACGGTGTCAAGACCAACATCGCCTTCATCACCAACGTTCTCAACAACAAGACCTTCCAGGAAGGCAAGTGCTACACCAAGTTCATCGACGAGACACCTTCCCTCTTTGAGATCGAGAGCGGTGAGGACGCGGCTACCAAGATGCTCTACTACATTGCGGAGCGCACGATCGCCGAGAACAGTGAGAACTTCATCTATGAGCCGCCCAGATTCCCTCCCGTCACAGGAAACCGCAGGATGGGTCTCAAACAGATGCTCGATGCCAAGGGACCGGAAGCAGTCGCCAAATGGGTCAAGAAGCAGCAGAAGCTTCTCATCACCGACACCACCTGCCGCGACGCCCATCAGTCGCTTCTGGGCACCCGTGTCCGTACCCGCGATATCGTCAAGGGCATGGACGGCACCTCAGAAATCCTGGCCGATGCTTTCTCCCTGGAATGCTGGGGCGGCGCCACCTTCGACGTCTGCTACCGTTTCCTTCACGAATCTCCCTGGGAGCGTCTGGATATCATCCGCGAAAAAGCGCCGAACCTGCTCCTGCAGATGCTGCTCCGCGGCTCCAATGCCGTCGGATACACCAACTATCCGGACAACCTGATCCGTGAATTCATCAAGGCCTCCGCCAAGAGCGGAATCGATGTCTTCCGCGTGTTTGATTCCCTCAACTGGGTCGAGGGCATGTCTGTCGCCATGGACGAAGTCCTCAACCAGAACAAGATCCTGGAAGCGGCTGTCTGCTATACCGGCGACATCCTGGATCCCCGGAATGACAAATACACGCTCAAATACTATGTGGAAATGGCCAAAGAACTGGAGCGCCGCGGCGCCCACATGCTGGCCATCAAGGATATGGCAGGCCTGCTCAAGCCTTACGCTGCAAAGAAGCTGGTCTCCACACTCCGCCAGGAGATCGGCATCCCGATCCATCTGCACACACATGACACCTCCGGCAACCAGGTGGCCACTTATTTGATGGCTGCCGAGGCAGGCGTCGATGTCGTCGACTGCGCGATATCGTCCATGTCGTCTCTGACCTCCAATCCGTCCATGAACGCTGTCGTCGCTGCCCTGCAGGGACAGCCCAGAGACACAGGCCTGGATCTGGACCAGCTCCAGTACCTCACGGATTACTGGGCAGATGTGCGTCTGCGCTATAACAAGTTCGAGGGCGGCATCACCAGTCCCGCCACGGATATCTACCGCTACGAGATTCCCGGCGGACAGTACACCAACCTCAAGCCCCAGGTTGAGAGCATGGGCCTTGGCCAGCGCTTCACCGAGGTCAAGGAAAACTACCGGAAAGTCGACCAGATGCTGGGCGGCATCACCAAGGTCACTCCTTCCTCCAAGATGGTCGGCGACCTGGCGATCTTCATGACCCAGAATGACCTGACCCCTGAAAACATCGTTGAGAAGGGCAAGGATCTGGCATTCCCGGATTCTTCGATCACCTATTTCTCCGGCATGATGGGCCAGCCTGCATGGGGCTTCCCCAAAGACCTGCAGGAAGTGGTCCTCAAGGGCAGGGAAGCCATCACCTGCCGTCCGGGCGAGCTGCTTGATCCGATCGATTTCGACAAGCTCCGCCAGGAAATCTCGACCTTCCATTCGGACCAGACATGGCGTTCCGTCCTCTCCTACGGGCTCTATCCCAAGGTATATAAGGACTTCTGCAAGAACAGAGAGCAGTACGGTTATATCATGAGACTGGGCAGCCATGTCTTCTTCCACGGACTTACCATCGGCGAAACCAACCAGGTCAATGTCGCAGACGGCAACACCCTGGTCATCAAATACCTTGGCCCCGGGGAAGTGGACAAGGACGGCATGCGCACCGTATCCTTTGAGCTCAACGGCATCCGCCGCGAGGTCAAGGTTCCGGATCCCGAAGCCCAGAAGCATATTGTCAAAGTGCCTATGGCCAACCCTGAGAACAAGTCCGAAATCGGCGCCTCCATCCCCGGAGCCGTCGCTCAGATCAACGTCAAGGTCGGCGACAGTGTCGAGGAAGGCCAGACCGTCATCACTATTGAAGCTATGAAGATGGAGACCGCGACGAGTGCCCGCATGACAGGTACTGTCAAGGAAATCCTTGTAGCCGAGGGCGACACCGTCAAGGGCGGCCAGCTGCTGATGCGCATCGAGTAATGCTTACATTTATGAAATATGCTTATTTGAAAGCGCTCGCGGATCCCGCGGCCTGAGCCGGGGATATTGAGCGATGGAAAATAAGACTTAATCAATATGAGCGGAGAGCCTGTTGTTTCATTTTACGCAAACGGCAGGCTCTCTTTATGCTATAATTTAATTTGCGGATGCCCGGACGGCACCTACTGCCACGCGCAACATCGTGACGGAACCTTTTGCCACGCGTAACATCGTGACGGAACCGGAAATCTGCTCATTAAACCAAATCCCGGTGTCCGGGATTATTATACTCTCCTGTTGAGGCAGTTCTGGGAAGGAGGACACAATTTTGAAAAAAGTCAGATTCGGAATGGTTGGCGGCGGTCTTGGATCCTACATCGGCGATGTGCACCGTCACGGGGCGATGATGGATGATCTCGCCGTTCTTTGTGCCGGATGCTTTTCCCGGCATCGCGAAAAAAATATGGAGACCGCGGATGCCTGGGAAATCCCTGAAGACAGAGTATATGGCTCCTATCAGGAAATGGCGGACCGTGAGTCCGCCCGGGAAGACGGCATCGATTTTGTATCCATAGCAACACCTAATTCCAGCCACTATGAAATCGCCAGATATTTCATGGAAAAAAATATCCACGTGGTCTGCGACAAGCCTGTGACAATGACTGTGGGGCAGGCAGAAGAGCTGAAAAAGATCGCGGAAGAGAGAAACCTTCTGTTCGCGGTCCCCTATGCCTATACTGCCTATCCGGCAGTCCGCCAGGCAAGGACCATGATCGAAGAGGGCGCCATCGGTAAAATCCTCTATCTGCGCGCAGGGCATCCGGAGGACTGGGTCATCTCCTCTGTACCGGAGCAGCCTTCCGGCAGTCTCCCCTGGCGCTTTGATCCCAAGGTTGCGGGCGAATCCCTGTGCAGTGCGGACCTGGGAACACACGCGGAGCAGCTGATCGAGCAGTTCACCGGTCTGACCATCCGCCGTGTGCTGGCCAAATTCAACACATATCCGGCCTATCTTCCCCTTGAGACAAATGTCACTGCCCTTCTGGACCTGGGGGACGGCATTACCGGAGACCTCTGGGCTTCCCAGATCGCCATTGGAAAAGAGTGCAGTCCCTACATCTATGTGGTGGGAACCAGGGGAGCCCTGGAATGGAACCATGAGACACCGGACATCCTCAAATACACAGAGCTCAACGGCCCCACTCAGCTGTTCTCCGCAGGAAGGGACTACATGGGCAGCGCAAGCAACAGCATGGTCCGTGTATCCGCCGGCCATCACGAGGGATATTTCGAAGCTTTCGGCAATATTTACCGTCCCTTCTGCCGGAACCTGCTGGCTCTGAAAGAGGGAAAGCCCTACGAGGGACTCTCCTATCCTTCCATTGAAGAGGGACTCAATGGAATGAAATTCGTTCACGCCTGCGTGGAGAGCGACCGGCTCGGAAATGTCTGGGTCGACCTCTGATGCAGATCCTCCGGAGCATAAACTGAGGTCCATAAAAAAAAAGGCACCAGCCGGATTGAGTATTTCATCCCGGTTGATGCCTCTTTTTTTCAGTATAATCAGTCTGACCAGTCTTCTCTGATCTCTTATTCTACTCTTATACTTCTCTTATTCTCTTATGCCTCTTATGAATTTCCTGTGAAACTCTATAAAAAAACATAAGAATGTCCCTGTCAGATTACCTTCCGCTCTCCTTGATATAAGCCTCGACCTCATCCACGGTGGGCATGACACAGAGGGCGCCCTTCTTGGTGGTCACGAGGGAAGCAGCGGCATTGGCGAAAGTCAGGAGCTCATGAAGCTTAGCCTCGTCGAAACCATCCAGACCGTATTTGAGGACGTGATGAAGGGCGCTCGCGCAGAAGGTGTCGCCCGCGCCGGTGGTCTCGATGGTGTTGGGATTGATAAATCCGGGCTCAAAAGCCTCGATGCCCTTGAAATAAGCCTTGGATCCATCGGGCCCGTAGGTCGCGAACACGAGCGGGATCTTGTATTCATCGATGATCTTCTGAATGCCCTTATCCAGGTCTTCCTCTCCGGTCATGAAAGTGATCTCATTGTCGGAAATTTTGAGGACATCACACTGTCCCAGGCCCCAGGCGATCTTTTCTTTTGCCTTCTCTTCGCTGCTCCAGAGAGGAGGACGGAGGTTGGGGTCGAAGGAGATGATGCAGCCGGCCTTCTTGGCTATCTTGATCGCTTCTTTCGTGGCCTTCTCCACTTCGTCATCTGTCATGGAAAGTGTGCCGATGTGGAAAATCTTAGCGCCCTCAATGAGGTCGGCATGAGCCTTTACCTCATCCTTTGTCAGCATAATATCCGCGCCGGGCTTGCGGTAGAAAGAAAAGTCTCTGTCGCCGTTGGGAAGCTTTTCAACAAAAGCAAGGGTGGTGTGGACATCATCGTCCATCAGCAGGCCGCTCATATCGATTCCTTCACCGCCTGCGCGCTGCTTCAGAAGACGCCCGAACATATCGTTTCCGACTTTTCCGATAAATGCTGTCTTCCGTCCTGCCTTGGTCAGCATTGCCAGTACATTGCAGGGAGCTCCGCCGGGGTTGGCTTCAAAGAGATTATTTCCCTGTTCGCTCAGACCGTTCTGAGTAAAATCGATCAGAAGTTCTCCCAGTGCTGTCACGTCGTACTTTTTCTCAATACCCATTCCTTCAATCCGCCTTTCTCTGATTTGCAGTCCGCTCTTCCTTCCGGAAGTCCGGCTCCTGCGAGATTGTTCTTTTTCTGTTTGTCATTATACAACAAACCGGCTCATTATTGAACCAGTTTGTATATATTTCCAAAATATTTCCTATGAGAGAAGAGTTTATTTGTGCAATTTAACGACGTCAGTTTTTGAAGCTGTGGACCGGTGCCGGGATGCGTCCCCTGCGATTGACGAACTCATCACAGCCGAATCTGTTGACCGGAATGATCGGAGCATATCCCAGTAGTCCTCCGAAATCGACCATCTCGCCGACCCCCTTGCCGATCACGGGAATAAGCCTGACAGCGGTGGTCTTCTGGTTGATCATGCCGATCGCCATCTCATCCGCGATGATGCCGGCGATGGTCGTCTCCTTGGTATCTCCGGGGATCGCAATCATATCCAGCCCCACAGAACACACGCAGGTCATGGCCTCGAGTTTCTCCAGCGTAAGGCATCCGATCCGGGCCGCATGGATCATGCCCCGGTCTTCACTGACAGGAATAAAGGCACCGGAGAGGCCGCCCACATAGGATGACGCCATGACACCTCCTTTTTTGACCTGATCATTTAAAAGCGCAAGGGCTGCTGTCGTGCCGGGCGCCCCCGCGCACTCCAGCCCCATCTCACAGAGGATGTCCGCGACACTGTCGCCGACTGCGGGAGTGGGCGCCAGGGAAAGATCAATGATTCCGAACGGTACGCCCAGACGGCGGGACGCCTCCCTGGCCACCAGCTGACCGACCCGGGTCACCTTGAAGGCTGTTTTCTTTACTGTCTCGCAGAGCACTTCAAAATCTTCACCGTGGACCTTCTCCAGAGCCCGCTTCACGACGCCCGGTCCGCTGACACCGATGTTCAAAACGCGGTCTGCCTCGGTGACGCCGTGAAAAGCTCCTGCCATAAAGGGATTGTCATCCGGCGCGTTGCAGAAGACCACCAGCTTGGCGCATCCGAAGGAATCGCGGTCAGCTGTGCGCTCCGCGGTTCTCTTGATCACACTGCCCATCAGTCGGACAGCATCCATGTCGATCCCGGTCTTGGTAGAGCCTACGTTGACGCTCGAACACACGACATCCGTCTGTGCCAGCGCGTCCGGGATGGACTCGATCAGCATCCTGTCCGCCTGTGTCATTCCTTTGGATACAAGGGCGGAATAGCCGCCCAGAAAATTGACTCCGACCTCTTTTGCTGCCCTGTCCAGGGTCTTGGCGATCGAGACAAAGTCATCGCTGCACCTGCAGGCACTTCCTGCGGCAATGGCGATCGGAGTGACCGAAATCCGTTTGTTGACGATCGGGATTCCATATTCACGAGTGATCTCTTCACCTGTTCTGACCAGGTTGCAGGCACTGGCCGTGATCTTATCGTAAATTTTCTCCCGCAGACGGACGGGATCCGAGTCCGCACAGTCCAGCAGGCTGATTCCCATAGTAATCGTGCGCACATCCAGATTCTCACGCTCGATCATGGCATTTGTTTCAGCAACTTCTGAAAAATTGATCATCTTCTTCCTCCAGAGTCATATTTAGAAAACGGATTTCAGATCCTGTGCATCAGATCAAAGATTTCTTCCTTCTGGCAGCGGATCTGGACTCCGATCTTCTCTTCGCCGATCTTGGCCAGCTCATCCGCGATCACTCCGAAAGGCTTCTCCGGCTCGGTGACATCGATGATCATCATCATATTGAAATATCCCTGCACGATGGTCTGGGAAATATCCAGAATA
>JAUNEM010000220.1:2203-4326 GCA_030525515.1 Eubacteriales bacterium | reverse complement strand
AAAAAACAGTTATTGAGTCAGAGAAATACAGTTATTGAGTCAGCAAAAAGCATTTACATGAAGAAAGCCCGGCAGGATACATTCCCGCCGGGCCTTATTTTTTTCAGATTCTGACATAGGCGCGGATCACAATGATTGTTTGGCCCTTCTGGAGGGGGCGGATGGAGAAACGGCCGGCCTTTGCCGGGACAATAAACGTCTCGGCATAGTGAACTGTATAGGGTTCAAACCTGCCGTCCGGGCTCTCGATCACTGCGGCACTGCCCTCCACGAGATTGAGCATGTTGAAGATCCCGCAGGTGTCCAGCTCCGCCTGAGTGCGGATGGTATAGCGGCGGGTCTCGATAAACTCAAATTCGTGAAGACCTGTGTGTTCTTCCGTATAGTCTTCATTTTCATTTACGGTGCGGACCGCGTTCACGAGGTTCTTTTCCACCCAGTCTCTTTTTCTGTCCGCGCAGACTACCTGCCGCCCGTGCTCCAGATGGACGGGGCGGGGCTTTCCGTCAAGTCCCAGGCGGCCCCAGTCCCAGAGTTTAAAGGTGAAAATATAGGGTGTCGCGCTGATCTCCAGCACCATGGTGCCGGAGCCGGCACCGTGGCAGGTTCCTGCCGGAATCAGGAAATGATCATGTTTTGCGGCGGGGAAACGGTTGACGTATTTTTCCGCGTCAAAGAGGCATTCTCCGCGGTTTGCCCGCTCGAGCTCCGCGAACATTTTGCCGGGATCCGCGTCCTGCGTGAGGCCCAGGTAGACGGAGGCATTCTCATCGGCATCCAGGATGTAATAGCTTTCGTCCTGTGTGTAAGCCATGCCGAAGCTGCGGCGGATGTAGTCGGTCACGGGATGGACCTGCAGGGACAGGTTCTGGCCGCCGATCGTGTCCAGGAAGTCGAAGCGGATGGGGAATTCGGCCCCGAACCGGGAATAGACCTTTTCTCCCAGGAGTTCCGCCGGCCGGGTCAGGACCAGGTCCATGGCGGGCAGTTCGAAAATCCCGTTTCCGAAGTCGAAAAGGAGGGAATTTTCCTCGGGGACGCCGTCGAAGCTCCAGGCGTAGTTGGGCTTGCTTTTGTCCAGGCCGCAGACTTCTTTCATCCACTGGCCGCCCCAGACGCCGGGGTCAAAATAGGGCACTGTGCGGAAGGGGCGCTCTGTGAGCAGGCGCAGGGCATCGCGGATGGCCTCTCCGGACGCCATTTTGGGCTCTCCGGCCCGGTTGGTATCAACAAAATAGTCAGCCCTGTCAAACCAGCGCATCTTGTGCTTGTCGGCGAGCCGCCACTCGATAAAATAGCCCCGCTTGAATTTGCGCAGGATATCTTCGTCGAAGTTGGTGCAGTTGTAGTTGGGCATGCCGCTGCGGTAGCGGAGCTGGATCTCCCAGCGGGCCAGGTCCAGATAGAGGCTGAGGTCGGGACGGCGGAGGGAGCTGCCGCCGGACTGCAGGACGGACGGTGCCGGAGGGGCGGCCAGGAAGGCGCCGAATCCGTAGACCATGCACAGACCCTCTGCCTCCTTTACCTTCCCGCGCATTTCCGCCAGGCGGACGGGATCCATCAGGTCCTCAAGCTCTCCGAAATACATCCTCCCGAAGACCCGGTCGTCAGTCAGGTGATATTTCAACTGCTCCGCCAGCTCCTCTTCCGACTTGAAAACTGTCCTCATGTCAAAAAAGTTCCGGCATGGAAACGTCTTCAGAGCCGCGGTCACTTCTTCATCGCGGACTCCGGGGTAGGTATCGACGGCGATCAGATAATCCTCTCTGCTGCTTTTTTCATATTCCTCGCACAGACGGGCTATGATGGAATCATAACCGGCTGCAAGTTCTCCTCTGTGTTCTTCTACAAAGGTGGAAGGATACTTCTGATAATTGCTCATTTGATCTCTCCGTTGGATCGTGGACATGGTCTGCGGCTGCTGCTCCGTCTTTTTTTTCTGTATAAAAAACTCCGGCTATGCGGACGTGGGACATAAAAGCATGTTTACAGTTTCAAGACTCGCTCGCGAGTCTTGCGCGATGAAGAATAAAAAACTCCGGTCATGCGGGCGCAGGCCATGCAGGCCTGCCCGCAATGAGCCGGAGACGATTCGCCTAAGAGTCTTTCTGAGCCCTTCTGAG
>JAUNEM010000220.1:0-2103 GCA_030525515.1 Eubacteriales bacterium | reverse complement strand
ATCGAGTCGGGATCAATGATGAAGACCGCGCGCACCGTCTGGGTCTTGGCCACGGTCTGGAGCATACCATAGGCTTTGGCAACGCTCATGCTGATATCCGCGACGATCGGGAAAGGAATCTTCACCTTGCCCTTGCCGTCCAGATCGATATGTTCAATGCTCTCTGCCCAGGCCAGGTGAGAGTGGAGGGAATCGATCGACAGTCCAAGAAGTTCTGCGTTGATCTCGCGGAACTCATCGGCGCGCCTTGCAAGAGCGATGAACTCAGTGGTGCATACGGGAGTAAAATCTGCAGGATGGGAGAAAAAGACGACCCATTTTCCCTTGTAGTCCTCCGGGAAATTCACCTTGCCCATGGTGGTCATGGAACGGAAGGCGGGAGCCGGATCGCCGATCAGCGGCATGCTGCTGTAGCTGTTTTCATTGTCTGACATTGATGTGGTACTCCTTTCTGGATGATGCATAAGCGCCCGCCCCTGCGAGGGACGCTGAAAACCTGCACCTGCGTAAAAAGTAAAAAAGATCCGGCGCCGGACACTGGCGAAACTGTGTTGACGCACGGATGTTTTCATCTATTTCATGTTATTCTCGTATCGCCGCTATGTCAACCCGTCCCCTGTCTCCGCTTTCCGAACTGTCTCTCCCGGATTTTGAAACAATTTTTCACCCGTGCTCGTAGTGTTTTTTATCATTCCGATGTAAAATATTACAAACAGGGTTCGCCGGCTGTTTTGAGGGATGAACGGCATGCGGACATTTTGACAACAACAGGAATAGACGTAAGGCGGCCGGTAACCGCCCTGAGGGATGGATAGGTCTGATCCGGCTTTCGGGCCGGTTTCAGGCATTTTTTATTATAAGGAGGTTATGATGGGACCTTTACGAATTGGTGTCATTGGGCTGGGTGATATCTGCAATGCCTATCTGACAAATCTGCAGAAGTATCCGGAGGATGTAGAACTTTACGCCTGCGCCTGCCGCACGCCGGAAAAGGCCAGGGCAAAAAAGGAACTGTATGGTTTCAGGAAGGCCTGTGATTCCGGCGACGAGCTGCTTCAGGATCCGGATGTAGATGTCGTCCTGAATCTGACGACTCCGGCGGCGCATTATCTCTATAACATCGCCGCGATCCGGGCGGGTAAGCATGTGTATTCGGAGAAGCCTCTCGCGGCTACGTACGCGGAGGGCAGGGAGATCATGGAGCTGGCGGCGGAGAAAGGTCTGTATGTGGGCTGCGCGCCGGATACTTTCATGGGTGCCAGGCTGCAGACCTTCCGCAGGCTGATCGATGAGGGCGTGACAGGCAAAATCGTCGGCGGAATCGCGAACTGCATCTCCCACGGCTGGGAGTGGTATCATCCCAATCCGGAGTTTTTCTATCAGAAGGGGGCCGGACCGGTCCTGGATATCGGGCCCTATTATATGACTGCTCTTCTGTCCCTGCTGGGGCCTGTGGAGTCTGTCACCGCGATGGGGATCCAGCCGGAGCAGGAGCGGATGATTTATTCCGAGCCCTTGAAGGGCCGGAAGCTGAAGGTGGATCCGGATATCATGTCCTCGCTGATGGCCGTCCTGAAATTCCGCTGCGGGGCTGTTGTCAGTTACAACATGGTCTGGGATGCCTGGGATTCCGTCATGCCCCGCATGGAGCTGTACGGGACAAAGGCCACTCTGGTCATGGCGGAGGAGGATCCCAACAAAGGGCCCAATGTCTTTGGCGGAGACACTCTGGTCAAGACCCTCGAGACCTATCGGTGGAAAAATATGCCCCGGCACGAGGGGGATGAGGAGATTCCCTGGGAGATCGCCGAGGTCAAACACGATTTCGACGCGACCAGCTTCGTGACAAACGATCGGGGGATCGGTCTTGTAGATCTGGCACGCGCCATCGCCCAGGGACGTCCCTGCCGGGCGGGCGGCGCGATGGCCCTGCACTCTCTCGAGGTGGGCGAAGCCATCATCAGGTCGGCAAAAGAACAGCGCTTTATCACGATCGACTCAACTTTCGATCGGCCCGAGGCAATGCCACAGAAATAATTTCCCGTGGATATGCTGCGAAAATTTCCCTGCCCAGGAACCGTGCCGCGGAAAAACATGCCGCTA
>JAUNEM010000219.1 GCA_030525515.1 Eubacteriales bacterium | reverse complement strand
AAGGACTGTGGATTTTGAACTATAAAGAGCGGATCCGTATGACCGTCCTGACCCGTAAATCATAACAAAGACAGATTTTGAGAAGGATACAGCAATGAATTTTGAAGGAAAAAAAGTTCTGGTGATCGGAACAGGGTTGAGCGGAACCGGAGCAGTGGAGATGCTGAGTGCGCTGGGAGCGCAGGTAACGCTGCTTGAACAGAATGAAAAAGCGGAAGAGGAGAAGATCCGGTCCGGACTGGAAGGTGCTCTGAGCGGGGACCAGCTCGGAAAACTCAGGATCCTGGTGGGTGCCCTTCCGGAGAAAGAGATCTTTTTCAGGGATGGAAAAGAAGGAACTCCCGGATTTGACCTGATCGTCCCCAGCCCGGCTGTACCGCTCGATTCCCCCCTGATCCTGAAGATGACAGAGGCGGGAGTACCGGTCATCTCCGAAATAGAACTGGGCTTTCTCAATGAAAAAGGAAAAGTGATCGCGATCACCGGCACCAACGGAAAGACTACAACCACAACCCTCATGGGAGAGATCATGAAAGCATTCGCTGAGCAGTGCAAAGCCCGGGCAGCCCAATCCGGAATCCCTGAATCCGCGACCTCCGGAAAGGGCATTTCATACAGCAGGGCATTTGTCGTCGGCAACATCGGCAGGTCTTATGCCGCCGCATCGATGGAGACGGAGCCGGATACAGTGACCGTGGGTGAGATCAGTTCTTTCCAGCTGGAAGCCATACAAACCTTCCACCCGATCGTGAGCGCGATTCTGAATATCACTCCGGACCACCTGAACAGACATTACACAATGGAAAACTACGCTGCCATCAAGGAGCGCATCGCCAAAAACCAGACTGCAGAGGACGTCTGCGTCCTGAATTATGAAGATCCCTATCTTCGCCCCTACGGGGAGCATCTCTGCCCTGCCCGTGTAGTATGGTTTTCCTCCGGCACAAAGCTGCGCAAGGGCTATTTCCTCGACGGAGAAGAGATCTTCAGAGCGGATGGAAAAGAAGCCCCCCGGGCAATCCTGAATGTCAACGAGACAAACCTGGTCGGCGTCTGCAACGCCGAAAACGTCATGGCCGCAATTGCCATGGCCGAGGCGGCCGGCGTCCCCATGGATCTGATTCTCTCCGTGATCCGTGAATTCCCTCCCGTCCCCCACCGAATCGAATTTGTGGCTGAGAAGGGCGGAGTGAGATATTACAACGACTCCAAGGCGACCAACCCCGATGCCGCGATCCAGGGCATCAGAGCCATGTCCCGTCCCACAGTGCTGATCGGGGGCGGCTATGACAAGAAGAACAGCTATGACGAGTGGATCCTCTCCTTCGAAGGAAAAGTCAGGAAGCTGGTCCTGATCGGAGCTACCAGGGACGCCATCGCTGAGTGCGCCCGCAGCCACGGCTTCACGGACATTGTCTTCTGTGACACGTTTGATGAGTGTCTGAAAACCTGCACCGGGCTGGCAGAAGAGGGCGACGCGGTCCTTCTGTCTCCGGCATGCGCAAGCTGGGGCATGTTCCCCAACTACGAAGTGCGGGGAGATATGTTCAAAGAATACGTGCGGACACTTCCGGATTGAATGCCGGATTGAATGTACCTTGATTTATGATTCAGGACGGCCTGTGAAGACCGCCCGGCAGGAGTAATGATTCTCTTATGGAAAAAGCATTGACGCAGAGGGGCAAAACGGACAGATGGTCCCCGGTAAAAAAGAGGGACAGAGCCGGAAACAAGCCTGAACAGCAGAAAAAAACAGAGAAGGTAAAAGGGGAATGGACCCTGCATGACTATAGTCTGATCTTTATTATCCTGGTCCTGCTGGCTTTCGGACTTGTGCTGCTTTACTCCACCAGTTCCTATATCGGAATCGTGAGATACGGGGATTCCGCTTATTTCCTCAAACGCCAGCTGGCCTTCACCATAGGCGGACTCGCATTGATGGCCGGGATTTCCTATGTCCCCTACAGATGGTGGAGATATCTGGCCGTGCCGGCTTTCCTGGTCTCCGTGGGACTGATCGTACTTCTGACCAGGTACGGACGTGAGGTGAACGGAGCGACCAGGTGGCTTGACTTTAAGTTTATCTCCATGCAGCCGTCAGAAGCGGCCAAAGTGGCAATCATTATTTGCACCGCCTACGTGATCGAATTGATCGGGCGCAGAAGATTGCAGAAGATTTGGGGCTTTTTGCTGCCGATGGTTCCCGCGGCCATAATCGCCGCCATGCTTCTGATCATCACTAACAATCTGAGTTCCGCGCTCATCATGCTTGCAATCGCTTTCGGAATGCTCTTCGTGGCATGTCCGGATTACAAGCGGTTTGTGGTGATCGCCGTCCTGGGCGTGATCCTGTGCGCAGGTTTTCTCATCTATCTAAAGAGACTGGACGATCCAAGCTCCATGGGATTCCGTATAGACCGTATTCTCGTATGGATGGATCCGCAGGCATATGCAGGAGACACCGGATATCAGACAATACAGGCTCTTTACGCGATCGGATCGGGGGGCATTTTCGGAAAGGGACTGGGCCAGAGCATGCAGAAACTGGTGGTGCCCGAAGCCCAGAACGACATGATTTTCTCAATCGTCTGCGAAGAGCTGGGACTCTTCGGGGGAATCGCGATCATCCTTCTTTTTATCCTGCTGCTCTGGAGATTCATTATGGTGGCAGGCAACGCGAAGGACCTCTATGGAGCTCTGATCGTGACCGGTGTAGTGACACATATCGCAGTCCAGGTATTCCTGAATATCGCGGTTGTCACCAACACCATTCCCAATACCGGAGTTACGCTTCCCTTTATCAGCTACGGAGGTTCATCCCTGTTTTTCCTATTGGCGGAAATCGGGATGGTCCTCAGCGTAGCCAGAGTAAACAATAGAGAAGCTGCGGAGCGGGAGATGGTGTAGACCAGACCCCGGAGGACCACGCAGGACGGTGATAATCTTTCGGAATAGCAAAGCAGCAAGAGGAATACGCTGATATGAAAAAGACAGTATCCAGGCAAAACACAAACGACTCTACAAGGGTGCACGGGATGTATGGAAGCATGCACACGGATATCTTTGAGGGAATGGGCCTGCGCGGGATAAACCTTTCAACAGATGACCGCGAAAAGAATCAAGAGGTCAGATCAAATAAAAGGAAGAACACAGGCAGAAAAGCTTTGACAAGAGCGATTGCCGCAGAGAGCCCGCTGTCCATGGGATATTCAGTGGAACTGGAGAAATTCGGCAGAGGACTGGGAGCCGGAGTGAAAAGATCCGGTGCTGCCTCCGCTGAAGCTCTGAGGCGTTCCGCGAGCAGATACAGGACAAAAGCGGAAGAAGCAGGAACATCTCTGCGTGCCCTCGGAAAGTTTTTTTCAGTCAGAAACCTGATCCTGCTGCTGTTTTCCGCCCTGACAATATCAGCCGCCCTGATCCTGATGCTGTTCAATTTTGAAAAAGCAGTTGTTTACGGGAATACAATGTATGACCAGAAACAGATTGAGCACTTCATTACACAGGGAAGGCTGGGCGAAAACACCTTTGTTATGGCACTCAAGTATCATAACAGAGCTGTGGAAGGTCTTCCTTTCGTTGACCGAATCGATATAGATATCGTCAGTCCATCGACTGTTCGGGTCAATATTACCGAAAAACCTTTAGATGCCCGCCTGAGCTATGGGGAAACAGAAGTTTACCTCTCCAAAGAAGGTATTATCCAGACGGTTTCTTACAGGACAAATGAGAATACTACAGTGGTCAAGGGACTTCAGGTCGTGGATCCTGAGACCGGAGCCCGGGTGGAGGCCAAAAACCAGACAGGCCTGGACAATACCCTGAAGCTTCTCACCGTCATGGACCGCTATGATCTGCATGCGGATTTGATCGATGTCGATGATCTGGGAAACCTTACGGTCACCTTCGGAGATGTAAGCGTCAAAGTCGGAAAATCTGAATATGATATCAAGATGTACAAGATACATCAGATTTGTAAATATTTTAAAGGCAGAAGCGGAATCATCTCCATGACAGGTAGTGACTACGCGGGAGAGAATATCGTCCTTTCGCCGTTTGCAAGCAATGCTGAATCCGGGAGCGGGTCCGCGGATAATTCCGGGAAAACCTCCGGAGGAGGAAAGGGCGGAGCAGGAAGTCCTGAAGATCCGGGATCTTCAGGAAAAACTTCAAAAGCCGTTGGAAAAGAGAAAACGGAGAAGGAAACATCCGGCAAGAAAGATGAAGCAAAAAAAGAGGTAGAAAAAGAGAAGAAAACCGCAGCGGAGAAAGAAGAGTCAAAAGAGAAGACTTCCGAAAAAGCGAAAGAAAAAACGTCTGAGAAATCAAGTACAATAACTACTGAAAAGACGACTG
>JAUNEM010000049.1 GCA_030525515.1 Eubacteriales bacterium | reverse complement strand
TTGACTCCGCTTTACTCGCTGCTTTATTCATACTTGTGGCTATGACGTCGTGTTCACAAAAATGTATGACCTGATGTTCACAAACGCGTATGACCAAAGGCAGAAAAACAGGGCATGTACTGTTATATGAATGATATAACATGTGGCATGCCCTGTCAAGATTTTGTATCCGGCTGCGGCCATCTAAAAACACTTGAGTGTTACCATGGCAGCTGTAATACGCTGTTATGCGCGAGATCATTTATGATCTTATGATCTGTTGCGTTTGGGGGAACTGCTCAGGAAGGAATATTCCATATCGTCGTCATCATCGGCATAAAAGTCCTCATCTGAGTAGCCGCTCTCATCAACAGAACCGGCACCCTGGTCCAGAGAGGACTGTTCACGGACGATATCGTCTGTATCTGCGGAAGAACCGGCCCTGTCAAAGGACATCAGATCAGCATCTTCGGGATAATCGAGTTCCTCGTCAAAGGTAATATTGGGGGTCCGGCGCGGTCTGGGGCGGCGCTCCCTGGCTGAGCGGGATTCTCTTCTGCGGCTTGTTCTGACGGGGGCAGTTTCTACCTCTTCCTCCTCGTCATCTTCCTCTGCACCGCTCAGATCATCATCCTCATCTTCAGTCTCATCGCCGTCGTACTCTTCGTAGTCCTCGTCTTCGTCTTCCCCATCGTCTTCGCCTTCCTCTTCTTCCTCATCATCGTAATAATCGTCATCCTCGTCATCGAGGCCGTCAGAAGAGAAAATGTTTTTGAGGAAACCGAAGAATCCGCCCTTTTTGGGAGCTCTGCGGTCTTCATTCAGATCGTCATAATCTTCTTCATCTTCTTCGTCGTAATCGTCATCCTCGTATTCATCACTGTCATCCTCTTCCCCGTAGGAATCCTCCTCTGACAGATCATCGTCCCCGGAATCGTCCGTTACTTCCTGCTCTTCCTCCGCTTCTTCGTAGTCCTCAACGTCCTCTTCGTCATCCTCCTCGGATACGGCAGCAGCCCGGATTCCCTCTCCCGCCGCCGCGGCAGCAGCGCCGGCAGCAGCCGCAGGATCTGACCCGGCAGCAGATTCTTCCATCATCTCGCGAAGGAGAGCTTCTCTCTCAGCTTTTTCCTCATCCGCCGTGTCATCTTCTTCGGTTTCCCCGGATTCAGTGTCAGAGTATTCGAATTCGTCGTCCTCATCTTCTTCATCATAAGCTGCCGCAGCGCGCCTGCGCTCGCGTCTGGAACCGCCTCCGCGGGGAGCGGGCTTATTTATCCTGATGATCAGATACAGGACAATGAGCAGCAATACGAGAAGGATCAGAAGGATGCAGGCAACAGTGCGCCAGATTCCGGCTGCGGAAGCATTCTTTTCCGCGGAAGCTCTCGCCTGGCTCAGCTCATCCAGATCGCCGATCCTCACCCTGGTGTCGGTATCGTAATTGTAGATATACCATTCACCGGTCCCGTCATTTTCCGTGAAGAAATGAATGCTGTAATGAGCTTCGGGATCTGTGTAAGGGTTGTAGGAATCGCCGGATTCCACATTGGGAGCATCCTGGGAGTCAGATGCCTTTCCGCTCTCTTTTCCGGAAGCGGACTCGGAATCATCGCCCTTATTCTCATCAGCCTGACCGGCCTTTTCAGCCTCTTCCTGCATAGCCAGCATCTCGGGATCTTCTTCTGTCCAGTCGTCAAGACCTTCCTCCTGAGAGGCATCATCGGCTCCGGCCTCTTCCTGCCCGGCATCCTGTGCCTGCGCAGTGTCTTCCCGGTCTGTATCTTCCTGAGCGGCTTCTTCCTGTTTAGCGGTTTCTTCCTGCTCATTCTTCTTGACAGTCTCTCCGCCGTTGTCCACCCACTGGGCTTTGACATAACCCTGGTTTTTGTTGGGAAGCTGAACCAGATACCACTCAGTCCCGCCGGCATCGGTAGCGCTGTCGAGAACGGTCACTGTGTCTCCGGTATTGAGCGAACCGATACTGTTTGCCTGTCCTTTATCCTCGGGGGAATTGCGGATCACGACATCATCGCCCGTTATAGTCGCCGCGGCGACGGGCATTACCAGAATGAGTGCAGCGAGAAAAGCTGCCGCGAACGCTCTGAGTGCTGCCGCTCCCCTGCGTCCCTTTTGTGTCTTATTCATTATTTCCTCCATACCGGCATCCCCCTTGAACACATGTCTGTGTGCGGCGGATCCCGAGCGCAACGCAAATCAGAAAAGTTACCGGAGTGTCTGAAAGAAAGCTTTCGAGGGCGCCGGCAGTCCCGCGGATGTGCAGCTGCCCTTCCATGCCCTCTCTTGAAAAATTCAAAAGACACTCCTTGTGATTATACCACTTTCTATCAGACTGCGTCTATGGCTTTACCTATATCACTGCGCATATACATCTTGTCAAAATGCACCCATTTGGCTGCCTCATAGGCATTTGCGCGGGCTTCCCTGAGTGTGCCGCCGATTGCCACTACACCGAGGACACGGCCGCCGCTGGTCACAGTCCTGCCCTCTTCATCGAATCTGGTGCCGGCGTGGTAACACTTGAACATGGTCTGACCGTCAAATTTTTCAAGGCCGGTGATCACCTTGCCCTTCTCATAAGACTCGGGATAACCGCCTGAAGCAATGACGACACAGACAGCCGCGTTGTTTTCAAACTCAAGATCGATCTTGTCCAGAGTGCCGTCGATGCAGGCCTCCATTACATCGATGATATCAGTCTTCATACGGGGAAGCACAACCTGGGTCTCGGGATCGCCGAAACGGGTGTTGAACTCCAGCACGCGGGGCCCGTTAGGAGTCATCATCAGACCAAAGTAAAGAACTCCGCGGAAAGGACGTCCCTCCGCCGCCATAGCAGCGACCGTTTTGTCATAAATATTCTCGCGGCACCAGGCATCGATCTCGGGGGTGTAGAAAGGACTGGGAGAAAATGTTCCCATACCGCCCGTGTTCAGTCCTGTATCTCCGTCTCCCTGGCGCTTGTGGTCCTGGGAGGAAGTCATCAGCTGATAATGTGTGCCGTCCACAAAGGCGAGCACTGAAACCTCGCGGCCGGTCATGAATTCCTCGATGACGACCTGGTTTCCGGCGCTGCCGAATTTTTTATCCATCATCAGTTCGCGGATCCCGTCCTTTGCGGATGCGAGGTCCCCGCAGATCAGGACGCCCTTGCCGAGCGCAAGACCGGAGGCCTTAAGCACGATCGGGAAAGACGCGGTCTCGAGGTAGGCGATCGCCTTGTCGGGATCGTCAAATGTCTCATAAGCCGCGGTGGGGATCCCGTATTTTTTCATGAGATCCTTGGAAAAAGCCTTGCTGCCCTCGATGATCGCGGCGTTGGCGGGAGTTCCGAAAATACGAAGGCCCTCCGCCTCAAAAGCGTCCACGATTCCCGCGCAGAGAGGGTCATCCATACTGCACACAGTCAGATCGATTTCTTTTTCCTTCGCGAAACTGACCAGAGCAGGAAAGTCCATGGTCCCGATCGGGACACACTCGGCGATTCTGGCGATGCCTGCGTTGCCGGGCGCACAATACAGTTTTCCGACACGATCGCTGCGCAGGATGGCGTCCGCGATCGCATGCTCCCTGCCGCCGCCGCCGACCAGCAGGACTTTCATATTCATCTTTTTATCTGCCAAAACCTGTTCCTCCTTTATGTCATTTTTCATGTCATGTGTCAAAGAATTCTCGTCCTGCGGCCTTCGATGCGGACTCTGCCTGCCGCGATCAGATCGATCGCTCTGGGCAGAATGACCCACTCGGCCTGTTCCATGACACGTCTCTGCAGTGTCTGGGGTGTGTCGTCTTCCAGGATATCCACCGCCTTCTGCAGGATGATCGGACCTGTATCCAGGTTCTCGTCTACGAAATGCACCGTCGCCCCGGTGACCTTGACTCCGCGTTCCAGGGCCTTTTCATGGACATGGATGCCATAGTGCCCCTTTCCGCAGAAAGAGGGAATCAGGGCGGGATGGATATTGATGATCCTGCCCGCGTAGGCCTGGCAGATCTTGTGAGGCACAGCGACCATGAAGCCGGCGAGGACAATCAGGTCAGGAGCCGCCTCATTGATTTTGGCCAGCAGGCCGTCATTGAAGGCTTCCCTGTCAGGGAAATCCTTAGGGGATACACAGCAGGCAGGAATGCCGGCCTTTGACGCGCGTTCCAGGGCAAAGGCACCCGCGTTGTTGCTGATAACCTGAACAATTTCTGTATTTTTGATCGTGCCGTCGGCGATGCGGTCGATGATCGCCTGAAGGTTTGTTCCGCCGCCGGAGACACAGACTGTCACTCTCAGCATACATCCACTCCTTTTTCACCGGCCGTGATACTGCCGATCACAAAGGCCTTCTCGCCCGCCTCTTCAAGTGCTCTGACAGCTGTGTCAGCATCGGCGGGATCGAGGGCCAGAACCATTCCGATACCCATATTAAAGGTGTTGTACATCATATGTTCATCGATGCCGCCCCTCTTCTGAAGAAGGCCGAAGATCGCGGGCACCTCATAGCTGTCCTTTCTGACCACGGCGCGCACTCCGTCGGGTAGCATTCTGGGGATGTTCTCATAGAAGCCGCCGCCCGTGACATGGCTGCAGCCCTTGACGCGGACACCTGCCTCGCGCACGCTCTTCAGGGCGCGGACATAGATTTTGGTCGGACGAAGAAGAGCATCGCCCAGAGTCTCTCCCAGCTCGGGGATATATTCGCGCAGATTCTCCTCATTCACGTCAAAGACCTTGCGGACCAGGGAAAATCCATTGCTGTGGACACCCGAGGACGCAATGCCGACCAGGACGTCTCCGGGGCAGATATCCTGTCCGGTGATCAGGTTCTTTTTATCAGCCGCGCCGACAGCGAAACCGGCCAGATCGTATTCATCTACAGGATAAAAACCGGGCATTTCCGCGGTCTCTCCTCCGATCAGGGCAGCTCCCGCCTGCTCGCAGCCGTCGCACACACCCTTGACGATCTGAGCGATCTTCTCAGGCACGTTTTTGCCGCATGCGATATAGTCCAGGAAAAACAGAGGCTCCCCGCCCGCGCAGGCCACGTCGTTGACGCACATAGCGACACAGTCAATACCGACCGTATCGTGGCGGTCCATCAGGAAGGCGAGTTTGAGTTTGGTGCCGACTCCGTCGGTTCCGGAAAGAAGGACGGGCTCATCCATCTCTTTGATCTTTGCCAGAGAGAAAGCACCTGAAAAGCCGCCCAGTCCACCCATGACTTCCGGGCGCATGGTTCTCGCGACATATTCTTTCATCAGTTCAACACTGCGGTATCCGGCTTCGATATCGACGCCGGCGCTCTTGTAATCCATCATAATAGCGGTAATGACCTCCGTTTATGTAAAAATTTTTAAAAAATAAGAAGCAGGGCCGATCAATATGCCTTGCAGCCGACTTCCTGAAGCCTGGCGTCTTTTTCCTGCACTTCCTTCAGCATTTTGGCCGAGTATTCTTTCAGTCTGCCAAGCAGGGCCTCGTCCGAGATGGCAAGCATCTTGGCGGCGAGAATGCCGGCGTTTTTGGCTCCGCCGATCGCCACTGTGGCCACCGGAATCCCGCTGGGCATCTGTACGATCGAGTAGAGAGAATCGCGGCCTCCAAGGCTGGTGGTGTGCATAGGGACACCGATGACAGGAAGCGGGAACAGAGCAGCGCACATGCCGGGAAGATGTGCCGCCATGCCGGCTCCGGCAATGATGACTTTCATACCCGCGGCTTCCGCGCCCTTGGCATATTCAAAAAACACATCGGGTTCCCTGTGGGCGGAAATGATGCGGACATCATAACTGACTCCGAGTTCATCAAGGACTTCCGCTGCTTTTTTCATAACGGGCATATCCGAATCGCTGCCCATGACAATTCCTACCTGTGCCATTTTATTACCTCTTACTTTCTGCAAATCATGTTCTGGAAACAATGAATAAAACAAGTTTAATAAAAAAACCACATCAGCGCAAGCACAACCTTGTGCGCGCACATGTGCCTGACCGCATAACTTTGCCGGCGCACGCGTGCCTGTTCATAGAACCTTGCGCGCGCACGCGTGCACACGTGCCTGTAGGGCAGGCGGCATGAGACGGCATACCCCGGAACGCCGCACTTCCCTCTCAGCGCCCTTGGAAGGGCTCATTCAGAATATCGGTGCCGGGCAGCACGAAGAGGCCGTCCCTGATCACAGGGACAGAAGTTCCGTCGGAGCGGACCGCCTCCAGCAACCCCACTTCCTCATAGGGAATCGTGATATCCGTGTGGCAGCCGAAATAGGCTTTGTCCGGATCCGTGTCACGCATCAGTGAATAATCGTTTTCTTTGGCGAAAATTTCTTTTCCGTCCGGATTGAAGATACGGTTTTCCTCTTCATGGGAATAACAGGTGTCGCCCACCGCGAAATGAGGACCGGTCTTTTCCGCGATCAGGATCGGCAACCGTTCCAGGATGCCCAGCCGCGCAGCTTCGGCACTGGCTGTGGTATTGGTTCCGATCGCGCACTCTCCCATGGGGAGGGTGTCGTGGTGGAAGAGAATATTTTCTTCAATATATTCGCGCCCCTCTTTTTCTGTGGGGAATCCGCCGCAGCTGTAGTCGGTTATCCGGCCGTCCTCGAACCTGACAGCCAGATCCTCGAAGAGAAGGCCGTTCAGGTAAACGCTTGTCACATGAAGAAGTCCGCGGGTACCCGCCAGTTCCGGTGTCGTGAATACCTCGCCGACAGGAATATTGACATCGGCTACACAGTTCTCGAATATCGTCTCCTTTTCAGGATCCCGGGGAGTCTGAAGGTGGACCATCAGATCTGTCTTGTTGCCGTTTTTCCCAAGTACATGAATATATTCGGCGGTGTCCAGGACAGCGATGATCCCGGCCTGTATATTGCGGTAAGTCATGTAATCCAGAGTATTGATATCGATCACGGCGTGGAAGATCTCGTCAAAAGAGGCTTTTAATTCTCCGCCGGTGTAACCGCGCGTGATCTCCGGAACAGGGAACGCTATGATCGTGAAGCTCCGTTCTTTTCCGATGACAGCCTTGTCATAGAGCTGGTCTGACTGCTGGCGGAAGCGGGAAATCTTTTTCTGCTGGGACCTGGAAAAACGGGGGCACTCCTCTCTGATCTCAGGTGAAAAAGGCCTCTCTCCGAATGTTTCCAGAACCACCGGGCCGGCATAGAGAACTGTCTGCTCACGCTGATTTCTGTAAGCCTCCTGCAGAGCCTGCAGACGGCGTCCCCGCAGTACATCATTGAAGAAGAGAGCCAGATCCTCGCGGTGGTCATAGGCGTACTGGGGATTGGGAGAAGTCGTTTCAATCGAACCGCCTCCGCGGCCCAGATGCTGGGTAAAAAGATCCGCCTGCAGACCGGGAATGACAGATTCCAGGCCCATCGAAGCCAGGTTTTTCACTGCCCGGTTCACCACACGCTCAAAGCCGACATGGCTGAGTATGCTGCAGCGTTTTCGGATCGAAAGATCCTTGCCGGTCACCTCAAAGCCTATGCGGAAGCCCTCCGTCCACGTATCGGCCATTTTCGCGATCGTGTCCTCATCCAGACTTTCGATATAGTCAAAGACACCTGTCTCGTTTTCCGAAACATATGCCCCGTACCTGTACAGGCACCTTTTGCCGCCGGGAACATATTCCGCGATGATCTTCTCGGGAATACTGCCCCCGACCAGATTTCTGCGCACACGGTAAAGGGTCTCTTCCTCCGCGTAATCCTCCAGGAACCAGCGTATCTTCTCACGGATTCCCGCTGCGGGAGGGATGGGGGACCTCTCCTCCTCCCCGCCGGATCCGGAACCCTGTCCGGCCATTGGGGAATTCACGCCGTCCGGGATATTCTGAGCGGAATCCTCCCTGACGTTTGCGGACCATTCTTCAAAGGCCGCCGTAAAAGCACAATAAACCTCCAGCAGCAGCTCCATCCTGATCAGGAACCGCTCTGCGTCCCCCTCGTAGGCAAGGGGGATCATGCAGCGCAGCTCATAGAAGAGAGCCGACATCAGCCTGCCTGTCTCAATACCGAAAACGCTGACTGCATAGACCGGATTGGCCCAGCTTCTGTGATAATTTTCCGGAAAGATATCCTCATAGAGGGCCCGGTTGGCCGCCGCCAGTTCACTGACCGGCATGGTCTCAAAGCTTCCGTCTTCCAGCATCCTTCGCTGTTCAAGAAGCAGCAGGACCCACCCTGAAGCAGCCTGAAAATAAGGGACAAACAGAGGCTCGACACACTCTTCTGTCTCCATCTGGCGGATTCTCTCCAGGGCAAGCCTGAATCTTTCCCCTGTCAGAGTGTCATCTGTATAGAGGGCACCATGACCCGTATCTGTCCAAAAGTTCATACAATAACCTCAATTACACCTGAATCTATTTGCGGCTTTTTGCCCGCTGTTCTTCTGTGTGAATAAACTGCGCGATGCTCCGCTCCTGCGAGCTCCCGCATCCGGCGCGCAAGACTCGCGAGCGAGTCTTTGATTACACGAAAAACGTCCGGCTGCAGATTGCAGCAGCCGGACGGCCGTTTCTTCTTTATTTGACGCCGTATTCCGCGTAATAGGCATCCATGGATTTTTTGATCTTGTCGTCGATGACGACCTTGCCGTCGATCGGTCTGTTGTAGAGATAGTCTGTGACCTCTTTCATGGAGACGATCGCATGGGTCGGGAAACCATATTTCTGCTTGATCTCCTGAAGCGCGCTGATCTTGCCTTCCTGGCCGACCTCCATGCGGTCAAGGGAGACCATCAGCCCGACGATATCGCAGTCAGCCTGTGCCTTGATGATCGGAACAGTCTCGGCGATGGAAGCACCCGATGTGGTGACGTCCTCGATGATCATCACGCGGTCATCCTCGCGGATCTTGGATCCGAGCAGGATACCCTTGTCGCCGTGATCCTTGATCTCTTTGCGGTTTGCGCAATAACGGATGTCCCTGCCGTAAAGCCTGCTGATTCCCATGACTGTAGCGACGGTAAGGGGAATGCCCTTATAGGCAGGCCCGAAGAGGACATCGAAGTCCAGACCATAATGATCGTGGATGGCCCTTGCGTAAAACTCGCCGAGCTTGATTAGCTGGGAGCCGCTCTTGTAGGCGCCGGCATTCATGAAAAACGGGGATTTGCGTCCGCTCTTGAGAGTGAACTCGCCGAATTTCAGCACATGCGCATCGACCATAAACTCAATAAACTCTTTCTTGTATTCTTCCATCAGCCTATCCTCCTGACACGGGGCTGCGTGAGCGGCAGTCCCCTCCATGATACATGTTATAGGGTATTTCAGTCATTAAGCCTTCAAAGTTTCAGTTTTTTAACACACATCTGCAGTCACAGGAAAGGCCGGTCGGCCGCGCGCCTGTAAAACCAACATATGCGTCCTGCTTTGGATCAGCGCTCAGCAATTGCTCTGCGCAGGTCTTCGATCATATCCAGCGCCGCGGCACGGGATGCCTGTGCGAATCCTTCAGGGCCAAAGCCGCTGTAGGTATCTTTGGTATAGGCGGCAATGATTCCTCTGGAAGAGTTGACGATCGCGCCTGAGCCCTCTTCGTCAAAGAAGGAGGACAGATCCGCGGCGGATGCGCCCTGTGCTCCGTAGCCGGGAGCCAGGATGAAAGTATTGGGCATGAGCTTTCTCAGGCGCTCTCCCTGCTCGGGATAGGTCGCGCCTACTACAGCGCCCACATTGCTGTATTTTCCGTCCATGGACTGGGCGCCCCACTCCCGCACCTTGGCGCCGACAAGCTCATACATGGGGACCCCTCCCTCTGTGAGGATGTCCTGGAACTCACCGCTGCTGGGATTGGAAGTCTTGACAAGAACGAAGATTCCTCTGTCGCACTGGTTGCAGACATCCACGAAGGGCTTGACGCCGTCGGTTCCCAGATAGGGATTGACGGTCGCAAAATCAACATCAAACACGGGGATCTCCCTGCCGGCGACTGCGATACGGCCGATATGGGCCTTGGCGTAGGAAGCGGAAGTTGATCCGATATCGCCTCTCTTCACATCGCCGATCACAATGAGTCCCTTTTCTTTGCAGTATTTGACAGTCCTGTCATATACGGCAATTCCGGGAAGACCGAACTGTTCGTACATAGCCACCTGCGGCTTGACTGCAGGCACAATGTCATAGACTGCGTCCACGATTTCTTTGTTAAACTGCCAGATTGCCTCCGCGGCTGCTCTGAGGGCGCGCTCATCATCGGAAATCCCATCGATGGCGGAAACCTTTTCCATAGCCGCGTCCTGCAGATGCTGAGGGACAAAAGAAAGATTGGGATCAAGTCCGACTACGACGGGTGCGTTTTTGATTTTAATGGCATCAACCAGTTTTTGAATCATATACAGTACTCCAATTTTAAGATATTCTGATATGGCTCCGGCCTTTCGGCAGGGCCATGGCTGTCCGTGTATTCACAGCGTCTCTATGGTCATATTGCACAAGAAATAATGCATTTCAATGACCTTTTTAAACATACGGATATTATGGCTGTTCGTCAAGCAAAATTTCAAAAATATGCAAAAAAGAGTCCCGCTTCCCGGGACTCTCGGATTATTTGTCTTCGCCAATCACCTTATTTGTCTACGTCGATCACCGCGACTGCAAAAACAGATTCTCCCTGTTCATGGCCTGATCATCCGGGTATTTCTCCGAATACTCCGCCGCAAGCTGCGCTGCTTTTTTGAAATCCCTCAGATTTTCGTAAACCGCGATCCTGTTGAAGAGGATACTGCGGCGCAGTGCAGTGCCGGCCTGTGACAAAGGAAGAGCCTGCTCGAAACAATCGAGCGCCTCTTTGTATTTCCCGATTCCGCAGAGAGCCGTGCCTTTCAGATTCAGCATATCCGGGTAGTTCACGATCTGTTCTTCAAACTCCTCCAGGATCTTCAAAGCCCTTTTGTGGGCGCCGGTCTGCTCCCAGGCGCCGGCCAGCAGAAATGATGTCTGCATATCAGGATTCTCAATACTGCCGAGGACCTTGATGCCCTCTTCATATTGTTTCAGAAAGCAGAGCGCCTGACCTTTGATCACAGGATCCAGATCCTTTTCGTGCTCCGCCAGAAGTTTTTGAAAATACCTGGTGCCCGCGTCCTCGTTTCCGTATTCGCGCAGTGTCAGGGCTGCCGTGTAAATCCGCGTGTAGTTGCTCTTATCAATTGCGATGGCAGTGTCAAAGAGGGACTCAGCCTCTTCCATGTTTCCTGTCGCCGCGTAAACACTCGCGCGGGAAGATAAAAGGGAGGAATCCCTGGGATGCAGGACCAGCAGCTTATCGAAAATATATGCCGCCTCCTCATATTCACCCAGGCGGAAATCACAGATCGCGGCGTACCTGTAGAGATCTTCTTCGAGCGTATCGTCGGAAAGTCTTCGGGTGATGCTGTTCTCAAACTGCTGGGCATCGGCGAACTTCTGCCGCGCGCTGCGGTAATTACCCTGCTCCATGAGCGCGATGCCCTCATTGATCAGAGCAATTTCCCTGCCTCCCCTGAACCTGTAGTATCCGAATAAAGCCGCGGCACCGACTGCCGCCATAAAGATCAATGTGAGCAGTAGATTTCTGAAAAAACGCATAGGCGTTGTATATTCCTCCGAAAAAACGTATATTCACAGCGGTCCGTCAATGTTCCGCCGTTTCATTCATTCTGGTGATTTTAACAATCTGTTCATTTGACTGCATTATATGACTGTATTATAGATCGACATTGTTATTCACTCTCCGGCCTTCCGGCACAGGAAGCTGCACAAGGATAATGGCAATAAACATCAGGACACAGCCGAACAGCTCTCTTGCGGACAGCTTTTGTCCCAAAAGCAGAAAACCGGCCAGAACCGAAACCACGGATTCCAGCGACAGAATGAGCGAAGCCGCCGCGGGATCCGCGCCTTTCTGCCCGATGATCTGGAAAGTGTAGGCAATTCCGCACGAGAAAACACCCGCGTAGACCAGGGGAAACCATCCTGTGAGAACTCCTGAGACAGAGATTGTCTCCACTGCCAGCGCAGCCGCCAGGGAAAGTGTCCCCGCGACGAGAAACTGCAGGAAAGACAGGAGAACCCCATCTACGTCACCAAAGCTGTCGATGCACATGATATGCAGGGAAAAGACAAAGGCGCAGATGACAAGAGCCGCGTCCCCGCTCTCAAATCGCATTGCACCGCTGATACTCAGAAAATAGAGTCCCGCGCAGGCCAGAGCCACTGAGATCCACAGTCTGAGCCAGGTATGGCCTGTCCTGAAAAAAGCCAGGACAGGAACAATCACAATATACATTGCGGTCAGAAAGCCCGCTTTTCCGACATCGACAGACAGGATCGCAAACTGCTGAAAATTGGACGCAACACACAAAAAGAAACCGCACAGGGCTCCGCCGGTGAGGATCCGGGATACGGACGGGCGCTGAACCGGCGGGGCAGCCCCCGCTTTCCGGGTCCTGTCGGCCAGTATTTTTCGCCCGATCACAAAAGGGGAAAGGACACCGGCGCCCAGAAAATAGCGGATTCCGTTGAATGTCAGCGGTCCCATATAATCCATTCCGGCGCTCTGAGCCACAAAGGCAGTGCCCCAGATCGTCGCCGCTGCCAGGAGAATCAGACTGTTTTTCAGAGGCATTTTCATACTTTAGTGCCATGACCTCCTGTTCACAAACATGTATGAATAAACTACGCGCTGCTCCGCTCTTCCGAGCTCTCACAAACCACGCAGTGGTTTGTTATCGCCCCACACATTCGCATTCCCGATCTTTTTTGCGCATTCTGCGCAAAAATCTCTCCATGCTCATAGTGTGGGCGCTCGCAAATGTCCGCAAGACCGGATATGCAAGCATATCCGTCTTTGCGGCCGCTTGCTCGCTGTTTATTCATATTACTTACCTTATGCTGTCTGTACGCAGAAAGACTTGCGAAAAAGGCGTCCGGGGGCCTTCTGCCCCTTCGTCCTCAGCTCAAACGGGAAAACCTGCGTATCTACTCGTCAAACCTCACAGTCACATAGAATCCCCGTTCCAGTTCCCGGATGGCAGTTACCACGCCCTCCTTCGAGAGGAGTCTTTCCGAAAAGGGGAAGTTTCCGCTCATGGCAAGTGACGGATCGATTGTATAATAATAATTGCTGGGGAGAAGTCCCTCTGTGACAGTGACGGTCTGTCCTTCACGGAGAAGCCCTTCTCTCTCCATCTTAAATTCTATCTCACGCATTTTCAGGCCTTCTTTTCATCCGGGATCACGACGGTATATTTTATTCCTGGATTACAACCGCATTTTTAATCCGGGATCACGATGGCATTTTTTTTGAGGAAATTGTACCAGAGGGAGCAGGCTGATGCCTTCAGATGGATCCCGTCTCCGGTCAGATCTTCCTTCAGGTTCCCGTTCTGATCACACAGGTCCCCGTTCATATCAATATAAAAAATATTTCTGCCGTTGGCCAGGGTCGCGATCGCCTGGTTGCGCTGCACGATGGCGGTATTATTGAAAACAGGGTCCTTTTTGCTCTTATACTCCGAGACATGCATGATACCCTGAATATAAATGATCGCTTCAGGCTGCATTTTGTTGATCTCTCTGACCACCTTGCGGAACTCTTTGTAGAAGTCCAGTGTATCCGGTATGCCCAGCTCATTGACACCGACTGAGAGATAAATCTTCCTGAATTTTGCCTTTGTCAGCAGATCCTTCAAGGTTCTCTCCGACATCTTTTTGCCCTTGGGACAATATTCCATCTTCTCACTGTCGCTCAGCAGGTCATAGACCGTGGTCGATTCACGCGCGAGAAAAGATGTGAAGGACTCCATCCCGCCGTAATCGAGCAGGCCCACCGTGCGGGAATCCCCGACGAAAAGAGCATCTTCAAAATAGCTTTTGTCCACTTCCTGAAGGGGATAATAAGTCCCGTTGGGAGCGAAAAGGCCTTTGGTATCCTTGTTGTAGACAGTTCCTTTGGGAGAAAGGTAGCGGTCCTGTGCCACCCCGTAATCCTTTGCGGGCACTACTTTGCTGCAGGATGTGGCGGGGACTACTAAGGATTTGGCCGCTTCTTCGCTCCCGGTATCCTTACTGTCTTTTTCCTTCGACCCGGAAGACTTCTCATCTCCCTTTTTCTCATCTGTTTCCGCAGGTTTTTCCGCTCCGTCGTCTTTGGTATCTTTTACGTCCGCGGATCCGTCAGTCCCCTCCCCCGGGGCTGCAGACTCTTTTTCCTTTTCCGCGGAAGCATCGGGAGATTCCTCAGACCCGGCTTTTCCGGAATCCGGAGAAGAATCAGCTTCGTCATTTTCCTTTTTTTCAAGGTTGTCCATTTCGTCGGCAGATGCAGTCTGCACTGAGTCAGGAGTGTCTGTCCAGGGCATGACATGATCGTGTATCCCCCGCATGACAACGGAGACAAGGGGATGTCTCCCGTAGTCGGAGGCATAATTTTTGTAGGCGCGCCCGCGCCCTGTAATAGCCAGAACGGTCAGGATCAGCCAGACCAGAAGGATCGCGGTGAAGAGCGGAGCCTTCTTCACGACCGAATACAGAAATCTCAGCATTATCATTGCCCCTTTGAGAGGTTTTTTGTGTGCAGCAGTAGTTTTTTATTCAAGACCCGCCAGCGAGTCCGGCACCTATGCGGAGCACGGGTTTACGCCCGGGGGCTGCCCGCGGGCGTGTATTTACCATGCCGCGCGTGCGGGCAGCCTCGCGGAGCCGGAACTGTAATACAGGCAGCCGCAGTCAGAAGCTGAAGTACATAAAAGGATTTCCTTCGGAAATCGATGAAAAATAAACGCTCAGCCAGAAGACTGCAAAGAGAAAGAGAATGACCGGACTTTTATTTCTCTTCCACACCAGCATATTGTAGGGGATTGGCAGGCACAAGACAAATGAAAAGAGCAGGAAAGGCCAGTAGATCCCCAGATACTTCAGAAAATCCCCCCTATTCACCGCGACTCCGGTTCCGAAGAAGGGAAACAGACGCGAGAAATACATGCCCAGATCTTTCAGACTTGTGACTGCGAAAATGACCCAGGTCAAAGGGATGAGAATGATCACATGCAGGTGTCCGATCAGCGGAAATCTCTCCAGAAGTCCCCGGACCGCAAACTTCTCCCATATGATGATCAGACCCAGGACCAGGCCCCAGATCACGAAATTCAGTGTACCTCCGTGCCAGAAACCGGTCAGAAGCCAGACGACCATCAGGTTGCGGATCGTCGTGAGAGCTCCTCCCCTGCTCCCTCCCAGAGGGATGTAAATATAGTCGCGGAACCAGCTTCCCAGTGTCGCATGCCATCTGCGGTAAAAATCGGAGACGCTGCCTGCCGCGTAGGGGTGGGTGAAGTTCTGGATAAACCGAAAACCCAGCATCAGGCCGAGACCGCCTGCCATCAGTGAATATCCCCAGAAATCAAAATACAGCTGCATGGAATAGCCGTAGGCCCCCAGCCATGCCAGAGGGGTGGAAATGCTCTCAAAGCCAATCTTGACGATCTCGTTCCACAGGATTCCCAGCCTGTCTGCGATCAGGACCTTCATGCCCAGACCCATGACAAAAAAGATGATTCCGTCCTCCACTTTCTGTATGGACAAAGTGCGTTCGACAAACTCACGCCTGCGCCTGATATTAGTGGGCCTCTCGACCCAGCCCTGTTCAAAGCGCATGATCGGTCCCTGGGTCACCTGGGGAAACATGGTGAAATAGGCCGCAGTCTGGAAGAAATCCGGACGCTTCTGGATCACGCCGTTGTACATGTCGGCCTGGAAGGAAAGCATTTTAAAAATAAAAAAGCTGAGGCCAAGAGGGAACAGAGATGATCCCAAAAAGAGGGCCAGTACTTTGAAGAGCACAAGTACAAACACGTCAAAGGCAACGATCATAAAGAGCAGCCTTTTGTGCCAGGCGCGGTGGGCGATCCCGGGCATGATCCACAAAGAATCCCCGAACGCGTAGTTGACGAAGACAAGCGCGATGAGAAGCAGCACAAAAAATCGGGCGCCGGATGCGTAGAAAACCAGGCTCCCAACAAAAAGCACCGCGTCCCTGTATCGGGACGGGACCAGACTATAAATCAATAAAAACACAGGCAGAAATCGAAAAATAAAATCGAGCCCGGAAAAATTAACCATTTCGAACCTCGTAAAAAAGCCTGCCGGGACATATCAGCCGGCGGGAATGCCGGAATAAAGCACCTGGCAGCATCCTGTCACTGATATGATCGTGTCTGAATCCGTGTTCTGCTTCCGCTGTTTAAAGGCCACAATCCCGGCGGAAAACCTCACGGGAGGCTTTCCGTCAGGATCATTGTTTACAGAGTATTGTACAGAGTAATAAACAGAGTTTTTACAGAGTAAT
>JAUNEM010000048.1 GCA_030525515.1 Eubacteriales bacterium | reverse complement strand
ATAAAATGCCGTTTATAAAGCGCCGGGGCTTCGCACGGGTATTCGCAATCACTTGTCCCCTTTGCTGAAGACCCTCATTCCAGAAAGGCTCCCACCATATCAAACTCATCCGGATAGATGCAGTTGGGAAGGATTCCCTCCCGGATCTGCCTACTGCACTCTTCGTAGTCCATCCACATGACAGACTCCACTTCGTCCTCCTGAAGAACAAAGCTGCTCTCATCCAGAGGCTTCATCACCACATAGACATAACTGTATTCATTGTCGCGGAACATCCTGCCGTGGAAAGGTGCCTGAAAGCTTCCCCGATGACGGCCCACGTAATGAAGGTCCTCCGCTGAGATCGTCACACCCAGTTCTTCGTGAAGCTCACGGAGAGCGCCCTCGACCGGATCATCCCCGACAGACAGGTGACCGGCCGACGAAATATCGTAACAACCCGGATTGGAGTCCTTACAGGCACTCCGCTTCTGCAGCAGAACCTCCCAGCGCTTCTTTCCCTCCGGTCCGCTGCCGGCCTGTCTCACGATCCATGTGTGGACCGTCTCGTGCGGGCTGCCGTCACGGTGGGCGACTCCCCGCTCCCTGACCAGCCCGCTCCTGGTGCCGTCCTCGTTCAGGATTTCGAACAGTTCCATGGGTTTTCCATCCAGAACTGCCGAGACCAGACCTCCGCTCCCGTTGTACACAAGCTTGAGAGAAAAGAAAGGGTGGTTTTCATCGATCAGACGGAAAAAAATCTTGTCTCCCTCCCAGATGTTGAGCTTCCATACCTGCGAGATGTCCACCCACTCCAGCTGCCCTTCGTCGCAGGGAATCGGATCCCCCTCGAAGCCATCCGCTGTAAAAAGATGCATATACTCCGTGACGCCGTCTCCCGATACAAAGGTCACGATTCCCCGGAATCTCCAGGAAGTCAGTGTGTAGCCGGTCTCCTCCCGGACCTCGCGCAGCAGACACTCCTCAGGACTCTCATCGGCCTCAAAGTGACCGCCGACCCCGATCCATTTGTCCTTATTGACATCATTTTTCTTGACAGTTCTGTGCAGCATCAGATATTTTCCGTCTTTTTCCATGTAGCATAAAGTGCTCAGCGCTGCAGAAACGCTCATCCCGATTTACCTGCCTTTCCCCTTGAAGTTTTTTGCCCGCTTTTTCTCTGCGGTTTTTTCGCCGGCCTTTCCCTGCGGTTTTCACCTGTTTTCCGTATGCAACAGGAATCTGTCTTCCGCACATAACAGGCACCTGACGCAGCATTTGCGGCAGGTGCCCCTGATCTGAATCATTTTTTAGTCTGAATCATTTTTAAATCATAATCAGTTTTTAATCTTGATCATTTTTTTAAAGAAGGAATGAGGATCCGTGAGTTTCTCAATATCCCCTCACCTGAAATCCCCGCTCTCCCCGGACCACCGGAATCACCTTCGATTCCATCCCCTCGATCCGGATCCAGCGGCCCTTCTGCAGGTTATGAATCATATGGTCGATCACGGCAACAGGACCCTGAACCTCCATCTCCACACTGCCGTCGGACAGATTGGAGACCCATCCGGTAAGTCCCAGATTCCGGGCTCCATACATGGCTTGATAGCGGAACCCCACGCCCTGCACACGTCCGAAAAAAAGAATATGGCGGCGTTCCACCGGTGTTTCTTTCATGCGTCTCAGCTCCTCTTCGCTCAACTCCCGCTCTTCGCCGTCCAGCGGCTCCGAATCGGATTTTCCGCTTTCTGAATCCCCCAGACCCATCATCGCGAGCACATTCGAAGGAAAAAGCATGCGGAGGAGCTTCCGGAACCAGTCGATTATTCTCTCCCAAAGACTCTTTTTTTCCATGAAAGAAAAACCTCTCTTCCCGAAACGGGAGGGTGGCGCGGCGCACGCACCGCGGGCTGTCTGTTCAGGATTCCTTCTGCTTCAATTTCCTCATATTTGCCTGTAATACGCGTACATCCAGGGGCTTGGCAATATAGGCATTCATTCCCGCCTCAAAGGATTTTTGAATATCTTCTTCAGAAGTACTCGCTGTCATCGCAAAGATCGGTATTGTCCTGGCATCCTGGCGCGGCAGCGCGCGGATCGCCTTCGCCGCAGCGTAGCCGTCCATGACAGGCATCTGTATATCCATCAGAATCGCGGTATAAAAACCAGGTCTGGAATTGCTGAACATGGCCAGAGCCGCCCTTCCGTTGCCGGCGATCTCACAGCGCGCCCCGGTCATCTCGACCAGCTCCTTGAGCATATCCGCGTTCATGGCATTGTCCTCAGCCACAAGGAAACGAAGGCCCACCATGCTGTTTCCCTCTTCGGGAATGTCCAGTAAGCTGTCCCCTGTCCTCTTCTCGCAGATTTCCTCCACGACCTTATGCAGGGCGGAAATATAAAATGGTTTCTGAATGACGCGGCTAAGGCCGTTTCCGCGCCGCTCCTCATCCCGGATCTGTCTGCTCGACATCAGGATAATCATGGGAATCTGGAGCCAGGACATCGACCGCAGGCTGCTCACCAGCTCCTGCCATTCCATATCCTGCAGCTCTTCATCCAGGAGGATCACATCGAAGGGCTTTTCATGCGCGCTGCTCTGCTCGACCAGTTTGATCGTCCCAAATCCCGAGGAGGTGCTCATGGTTTCGACCCCTGCGCTCTCCAGCAGATTTCGGATACGCGCCCCCTCCTGTATATTGCCGTTGATGACCGCCATGCGGCGGATTCCGTGTTCCTTCCAGAAGTCCGAAGACCCGATGTTCACGATCTTCAGGTTCAGCCTGATCCAGATGATCGTTCCCTCTCCGGGACGGCTCTGGGCGGAAATCCTTCCTCCCATCATATCGATCAGCTTTCTGGTCAGCCAGATTCCTGTCCCCGGTCCGGGGGCATTCTCCGTGCTCTCAGGAGTGTCACTGCGGAAATAGCACTCCAGCTGATCCTGGTCCATGCCGATGCCCGTATCGCGGATCTCAAAGACCAGTGAGACTTCATCATCGTTCCCGTCCTCATCGCTCCTGCCGGGAGTTCCTCTGACTGTCAGTTCCACACAGCCTCCGGCAGGAGTATACTTGACCGCGTTCGAAAGAACGCCCCGCAGCATTTCCATGATGCGGGCCTTGTCCCCGATGACGATATCGTGCTCGATTCCTTCGGAAGTAAAAATAAACCGCTGGCTGTTTGCCTTCGCCAGACTGGAAAAAGTCGAGCAGATCTCTTCCAGCATCAGGCCCAGACCGAATTCCTCCGACTCAAGTCCCGTTTCCACAGACTCGATCCGGCTCATATCCAGAATCTGATCCACTGTAGAGAGGAGCTCCTGGCAGGCCATTCCGATCCTGTGCGAATACTCCAATACTTTGGAAGGATTCTCCGAATTCTTCATGAGGAGCATCACAAACCCGGAGATCGTGCTGATCGGTACCCTGAAGTCGTGAGACATACTGGCCAGAAAATATCCCGCCGCCTTGTTCACATCCTGAGTCTGCCGGATCATCATCTCTTCCAGATCACTGGTGGGTGCGCTGGATCTGCAGAGCAGCACAACAGCGACACGGTCCGATCTTCCATAGGGCAGGTGGATCACGTACACCTGATACTGGCGGCGTGTCCCGTTTGTCCTGTGGATATAGATCTCATCCCTGCCGTTATACTCCTCGATGTTCTCAAAGGAATTTCCGATCCTTCGCACATCCTGCATGGCCTCGGCCCTGCTGATTCCCAGAGCCGTTTCTATATTTGTGGTAATGAATTCCGCCTTGTAAGTGGTCACGGACATAACCAGGATAATATGGAAGGTCCCCCGGACAATCGAGTCAAAAACCTGCTCATGACTCAATATATCATTGTCCCGGATGCGCAGCTCCTGCCTGAGATGTTCGTTCTCCTCCAGAAGCATACGGATCTCATCCGGCGACATCTCCGCAATCTTCTCGTCAGAACGCTCAAACAATTCCTTTGATACATTCTCCAAAGTCTTCCTCCTCTTCTTCGCGAGGTGCCCGGAAAAGCGGCATGAGGCACACTCCTGATGAAATTCCTTAAAGCTCTTCTCTGCTTCCGGTTATTCCGACAATAATGCATGTCAAATACAGAACGGCATTTCGTTCATTTTAATTATAGAACGAGTATCCCTTTTGTGCAACATGTACAAAGGGTTCTTTAGAGACACGGGAGGGTTCGGAGACAGGAACGGTTTGGAGACAAAGAACCGTCCCCTTGTCTCCAAACCCCCGGCAGTCTTCCCCCGGAAACTCTCATTTTCGGCAGCAGCAGCATTCCTCCTGAAGACTGACCGCGCGCTCCATTCCCTTCTCCAGAAAAGTTCCGGAAAACTGTTCGCGCGCCCTGGCGGCATAGCGGGTCTCCGGTTGCACGATCTTCTTCCTCTCGAATTCCAGGACCTGCGGAACCCAGTCGGGAATGTCCTCCCTGATTCCGAGATAAAAGTCCCTCATGCGGTCCAGCAGGTAAAGGGCAGCCCCCTCCGCGGAGGCTGCAGCCTCATCCCTCAGCTCCGGCATCACGATCTTTACCGTGCGCAGATCATAGTGCGCGGCGTTCTGGAAGTTCTGCACTGCCAGCACCTGTTCCAGAGGAGAAAGATAGCGGCGCGGGATCGAGGCAAGCCATATGAGGAAAAGCTGGGCAAACTGCACATCCCTCACGTCCAGCCCGCTCTTGGTGAAGGGATTGATATCGAACATACGAAGCTCCAGATGGTCTACGCCTTCCTTGAGCCCTTCAAGACTGTACTCTCCCTTGGGTTTGAGCCGAACGGGATAGTAGAGCTCCGAAGCAGCGTACAGGAGTCCCGCGTTCACATAGCTCCGGATGCTGTCCGAATATCTCTGGATATTCGAATAATCAAACACCGGAGGGAAGGCGTTCCAGTATCCCAGTTCGCTGCATCGAATGCTGGCCATTCCCGTGAACAGATCCCTTCCGCCGATCGCACCGGGGTTCTTTCCCGCTGAAGGATCCTGTCCCGCTGAAGCCCCCTTTCTCTCTGAAAATCCTTTTTCCGCCGGAAGTCCCCTTCCCTCTGAAGGCTGCTTTTCTCTGAGTCCCGCCTCAAAAAAGCTTGCGTCTATGATCGGGCTGGCCGCGGTCAGGATCACCAGGAGCCACCCGTAGGCCGCGCACTTCTCTGCCAGTTCCAGATAAAAAGAGTCACGGAAAGAGCGGAATCTCCCCACTCCCCGGCATGTAAATTCCTCCCTCAAGAGTTCCTCTGAAAAAGAATAATTCACATGGATCCCGGAAAATGTCATTTTGTACCTGCCGTAGCGCCCGGACAGGTATTCTCTGTAAGCAGTCTTGGAAGCAAGCTCCCCCGTAAACTGCGCGATGGGGATATCCTCCTCACCCGCCAGATAGGGCGGATTGGAAAAAGGCCAGATATACTCCCTGACCGGCAGCGAGGATACAATCCTCTGCAGCCAGCATTCGTAACCCTCGAGCGCCTCCACCGCCCCCTCCGCGGAAGGCTCCGTGCTCGTATTGATCTCTGTCTGGTTTTCCGAAAAGTCCATCGAGACATGTGACACGCCGTTGAGGGGGTGAGGCGTGTGGGCCATAGAAGCATCGGCCAGCACGCGCAGGCCTTCTTTTTCCAGACCGAATTTTCCCTGCAGAAGGAGACTCCTGATCTCAGGATTTTCAAGATGCAGCATAAACAGATCCTTTCATTGCACTGGATATGTCAAAAAAGCAGTCATTTCTCCATTTTCCAGAAGGCCGCGCTGTAGGGCGCCAGATGGCTTCCTCCGCCAAAATCATGGGTTTTCCCGGTAATCAGGTCCTCGGCCAGGCCGCACCCCGCATTAAAATGGGCAACATATTCCTCGGAGTCCGCGTTGATCGCCACCATCACACGCTCATTGGCTGTCTTTCTCTCAAAGATACACTGTTTGTTGGTCAGAAGGACACTGCGGAAGTCCCCGAAGCAGAGAGCCTCGGAATTTCTCTTTGCCGCAGCCAGGTGACTGATCCAGTCAGTGAGCGGATTCCACCTGGGTTTATCGAAGCAGGGGCGCAGGGAAGGGTCTCCGTTCCTCTTGTCGCCCTCCTCTCCCCACTCGCTTCCGTAATAGACGCAGGGAATTCCAGGCATTCCGAAACACAGAGCGTAGATCAGGGGCAGATGCTTCTTGTCCTTGAGAATGGTCGCCACACGGGTGACATCGTGGTTATCCACAAAATTCAACAGATGATATCCCCTGTACAGAGTCCAGGGGTCAGAGCCGGACTGCCTGATCAGGGAGTGGATGATCTCAAACATATTCAGGCTGTTGAAGGCGGAATAAAGCCCCTTGTAGCACTCATAGTTGGTGGCCGAGTGAAGCATTCCGTCTCCCATGATGACCTTGTAATCGCCGCCCAGGATCTCACCGACCAGGAAAAAGTCCTCTTTCAGAGAGTCCGTGAAGGAGCGCAGTCTCCTGATAAAGTCACGGTCCAGACAATAGGCGACATCCAGCCTGAGACCATCGATGCCAAAGTACTCGACCCAGTAGCGCACAGCGTCAAAAATGTGACCGATCACCTCTTCGTTGCGCAGGTTGAGCTTTACAAGATCATAGTTTCCTTCCCAGCCCTCATACCACAGACCGTCGTTATAATGAGAATTTCCGTGAAAATTGATGTGGAACCAGTCCCGGTAAGGGGAACTCTCCCTGTATTTCAGAACATCCTGAAACTGGGTGAACCCCCTGCCGACATGATTGAACACACCGTCCAGAACGACCCTGATCCCGTTCTCATGAAGGGCCTGGCAGACCTCCCTGAAGTCCTCATTGGTCCCCAGGCGCTCATCCAGTCGCTTGTAGTCCCTCGTATTATACCCATGCGTGTCAGAGGAAAAAAGCGGGCAGAAATAAACCGCGTCAATGCCCAGCTTCTTCATGTGAGGGATCCAGTCCAGAACCTTTTTGATCCTGTGCAGCGGAATCTGCTCTTCGCTCCCCTCTTCATTGGCAAAAGGCGCTCCACAAAAGCCAAGTGTATATATCTGATAAAAAACGCTCTTTTCAGCCCACATAAAAGTCCTCCTTAACATTTTTTCACAATATCAACCGGATTCTTTTGCATCAAAAAATTTAAACCAAACCGGTCAATAATGATGCCCCGACAATAAATATCGCAATTTCGTCAACAAAACACAGGTTCTTTTTTCAGTTTATTCCCAAAACCCGCATAGTTTTCCCCATAATCCACAAAGTTATCCACAATTACATCGAAAACAGAATATTCTGATTATAAGATTTCTTGAGATATCCACATCTTTTTGCCTGATAATTCTGATTTTTTTCCATGTAACATTATTTCTCACCCAGGGGGTCATGAACCCTGCTCAGAGGCCATGAGCGGTATTACAAAATCAGCGGGAAGTGCCGGATAGTCAATATCCGTGGGACACCCGCGCGCCCCCCTGCGTCCGGCATTCCCCGGCGCTCTGCACTCTGCCTGGATCAAGCAGACATTTTCCGGACATTCGACACCCGGTCAGGGGCCTTCCTCCCAGAACTGCCTGACATTCTCAGCTGCCGCGCTGCTGTTCATGGCGAAGGGAGTTCCCCATTCCACCGGAAACAAGCCCCGGTTCCCGGGTCTCTCGAACCTTTCGTCCAGAAGCAGGACGACGCCCCGGTCCCTTTCGGTGCGGATCACCCTGCCGGCGGCCTGCAGGACCTTGTTCATTCCCGGAAAGCGATAGGCAAAGTCATACCCGTCGCTCCCGTTCTCATTGAAATATCTGCGAAGCAACTCCCGCCTGGAATCCGCCGGCGGGATCCCCGTCCCGACGACAAAAGTTCCGATCAGGCGGTCATCCCTCAGATCGATTCCCTCTCCGAACATACCTCCCATCACACAGAAGCCGACCAGGTACCTGTCCGACCGGATTTCCTCGAAGGCCTCCAGGAAGGCCGCCCTCTCATTATCCTCCATATGTCTCTTCTGGGCCAGGACACAAATTTCCCTGTTCCCGGTGTCCTCTCTCCAGCGGGAGTCGTCTATGATCCTGCCGAATGCCTCGAGGACACCTTCCAAAAAAAGATAGGAAGGGAAAAACGCCAGGTAATTTCCCGGCCTGCAGGACACCGTGCCTGCAATGCTCCGGGCGATCCTCCCATAGTTTTCCGCGTTCCTGCTGCGGTAACGGCTGGTCACATCATTGACTATGATGACCCTGCGCCGTTCCGGAGAAAAAGAGGACCGCGCGTACATCTCAAAGTCCTCAGGACCGCCTCCCAACAGGCCCTTATAATACTGGATCGGAAGAAATGTGGCGGAGAAGAGAATGGAGGCGGACGACACCGCCATACATTCCTTCAGCCTGCGGGAAGGATCCGCGCAGTACAGATGCAGGGAGAATCCTCCCGCAGGACCGCGGGCACCCTTCTCTCCATAGACGATATAGTGTCCGTCCATCTCCTCCAGCATCTGCCTGAAATGAGCGATTTCGAAATAGAATTCCAGTATCTCCGTGAGACCCTTTTCATCTCCGGCGGACTCCCCGCCCCCGGACAACTCGTACAGGACTTCGTTTTTTCTCTCCTGCTCCAGGATCCAGTGGATCACATCCTCTACTTCCAGAAGGGTACTAAGCAGTTCTTCCCGGATCTGCCCATTCTCTTCTATCAGCTCTTCTTTCTCTTCTGCTTCATCCCCGGCCGGTCCTGTGTCAGGTTCAGAGGATGAGGAAAAAATGAGTTCCTTTCCCTCTTCCCGGGTCCCTCCTATGGCAAATTCTGAGGATGAGGAAGGAGGGAGCTCTTTGCCCTCTTCCCGGATCCATCCGGATAATACCCGGAATTCCTCCCGGTCATTTTTGATCCAATCATTTTTCGTCCGGTCGTTTTCTTCGCCTTTTTTGCCGAAACACTCCTGATCCAGAAAACGAAGGATCCGGACCAGGTTCTTCATCTTTTTCCACAGGCGGGGCCATTCCGCCTTGATCGACTTTCTGAACTGGCGCACTTCCCTGTATGACAGGCAGGCGCTGTACATCTCTCTTCCTCTCTCCAGCAGGTTGTGTGCCTCATCGATCAGAAGGATCGTCCGGCCCGCCGGGCTTGCCTGGCCGGGTCCTCCGAAAAAGCGGGTCAGCTTTGCCTCCGGGTGGAAGGCATAGTTATAATCGCAGATGATCACATCCGCGAAATCACTCGCGTCCAGAGCCAGTTCATAGGGACACACCCCGTATGCCCCGGCATATTCCGAGACCATTTCGGAAGTCATGGGCTGACCTTCGGAAGCCGCCTGCAGCAGATCCCAGAGGGCGGCGTTCACGCGGTCATAATGGCCCTTCGCCCTGCTGCATGCTGCCGGATTGCAATCCACGGTCTCGCAGGGGCAGATGCGCTCCCTGGATGCCAGGACAAGGCTTCTTACGCTGAGTCCCTTCTTTTTCAGTATATTCAACGCCTCTACCGCCGCGCGTCCGGCCACTGCCTTGGCGGTCAGATAGAAGATTCTCTCCGCCTTTCCCTCACCAATCGCTTTCAGCGAAGGAAAAAGCACCGCCATGGTCTTCCCGGTTCCCGTGGGAGCCTGGAGAAAAAGCTTTTTCCCGTGGACTATGGTCCGATAGACCCCCGCCGCCAGATCATACTGGCCATGCCGGTAGGGGAAGGGGAAAGTCATTTTTTTCAGGGTCCCGGTCCGGCTCTCCTCAAAAGAGGCCCGCATACCCAGCCAGGGAAGGAAAGATGCGGTCAGCTCTTCCAGCCAGGCCTTGAAATCAGAATAATCCCAGGCCTCATAGAAATACTTCACCTCTCCGGTCACCTGACTGCAGTAGGTCATGCGGATCCCGATGCGGTCCAGTTTTTCCTGCTCCGCGAAGATCCAGGCGTAGCAGCGGGCCTGGGCCAGATGGACCTCCGCAGCCTCCCTGAGTTCCCGGAATCCACGAAAAACCGTCTTGATCTCGTCGATCACCCACAGATCCCCGGTATCCCCGATAGCCCGGGGAGCCTCAGCAACCCCGGTATGCATGGCATCCCCGGTATCCCCAGTGTACGCAGTATTCCCGACATCCCCGGCGTCCTCAGCGCCCCCGGCATGCACGGTGTTCCCGGCATCCCCGATATGCACGGTATCCCCGGTGTCCTCAATATTCCCGACATTCCCGGCATCCCGGAAGGTAAAATCAGGATCGTTGCGGGAGGAACAATAGATTCCGTCCGCGCGTCCCTCCAGACGGAGAATATAGTCTTTCCTCCGCCCGCCCCCGGGTACTGCTTCCTCCAGGTCCCGGCCGCTGATCAGAATTTCCCTGCTCAGGGAGACCTCCGCCCTGTACCCGGGTCCCTCCTTTTTTTGAAGCGCGCGATGAATTCTGGCTCCTTCGAGCATGGCAGTCTCGGCGGACAATCCTCCCCGGGATTCCAGAGATCCGCTTCGAAGCAGGAACTCTACAAAGCTCCTGACCGATATACGAAAAATCCTGATTTCTTCTGACATAAAAAAACAAGCCTTCACGGGATACTGACCAAATGCCTGCAGGAATCATTCCCCATGGCATCGAATACCCGTTCATTATAGCACATCGCAGGCAGAATAATCGCGCGAAAGTTTTGTATTATTGTATACAAATAGTTGCTTTTTTCTCCGGAATGGTGTTTACTATATACATCTGTCAAGTCCCGCTTCCAAAACGGGACAAAATAGGATATAAATAATGCGGTATAAATGCCGGAAACGCGTCCCCAGGGGACCGAACCGCTCTTCCGGGAGTTGATCCCGGCTCCAAAAAAACAGGAGGTCTTAACACAAGCTATGAATAATACTATGATTCCGGATGGTTATCATTCGGCTCTGAATCTCCACGATACGCAGGTAGGTATCAAGACCGTCAAAGACTTTTTCCAGGGAATGCTGGCAGAGCGCCTGAACCTGCTGCGCGTCTCCGCTCCCCTCTTCGTCGACCCCGCCTCCGGACTCAACGACAACCTCAACGGTGTTGAGCGTCCGGTGGATTTTGATATTCTGGAGCAGAACGGCCGGAAAGGAGAAGTCGTCCAGTCTCTGGCCAAATGGAAACGCTACGCCCTGAAAAAATACGGCTTCCAGGTCGGTGAAGGGCTCTACACCGATATGAGCGCGATCCGCCGCGATGAAGTCACGGACAACATCCACTCCATCTACGTGGACCAGTGGGACTGGGAAAAGATCATCCGCAGAGAGGACCGCAATCTCGAGACCCTGCAGGAAGTTGTGCGCGACGTCTATCGCGTCCTTCGCAAGACCGAGAAGTATATGGCGATCCGGTATGATTACATTGAAGAGATCCTGCCCCACGATATCTATTTCATCACTTCGCAGGAACTCGAGCAGCGCTTCCCCGACAAGACTCCCAAGGAGCGCGAATACATCATCACCCGCGCCAAGGGAGCCGTCTGCATCATGCAGATCGGCGACAAGCTCCACAGCGGAATCCCCCACGACGGACGCGCGCCGGACTACGACGACTGGAGCCTCAACGCGGACATCCTGGTCTACTTCCCCGTGCTCGACATTGCGCTGGAGCTGTCCTCCATGGGAATCCGTGTCGATGCCAAGTCCCTGGCAGAGCAGCTTGAGAAGTCAGGCTGCCAGGACCGCGCGGAGCTTCCTTTCCAGAAGGCCATCCTGAACGACGAACTGCCTTTCACGATCGGAGGCGGTATCGGACAGTCCAGGCTCTGCATGTTCTTCCTGCGCAAAGCCCATATCGGTGAAGTCCAGTCTTCCATCTGGCCTGTCGAAACCGAAAAGGAACTCCAGGAAGCGGGAATCCAGCTTCTGTAAAAAACATCCATGACAATCCGTCCCTGCCGGTAACCTGCCGGCAGGGATTTTTCTTTCAGATTTTCTTCCTTCCGCTAATATTTATTCCGTTTTTCTTTCAGATTCTCTTCCTTCCGCTTATATTTATTCAGTTTTTTTCCTCTGCTTCTTCCTTCATTCCTGTGTACGATTATCCGGAAAATATACAAAAACGCTCATATTTTGTATACAATTATACAATTATTCAAGAATTCTTATATCCAGATATTCATTTTTTTCGTTTTTGGGCCATTTTTCTCTTGTCTATCTTAAAAGATGGCATTATAATGCTGACATAACTTGTTTTTCCGTAGAAATCCCATTTTTTAAGCGTGTAAATGTTCGGGACCGGGATTTCTTGGATTGTTTTTTTGCTCGTCATTTGTATACAATTATGCATTAATTATTCATTTGTATACGTTGTATTCAGCTCCGCGCATTTTTTTACGAAATGACGGTCTGTCCGGCCGGCGCAATACTGTTCCGCTCATTGCGGCTGAAGGCGCACCGGATTCCGGCATCAGATGTATCATGTATCATCAGATACAGCATCCGATACAAAATCAGATGCGGCATCAGATGCAGTGCGGAGACGGATCCATACCCTTGGCAGCAACAATTTAAGGAGGTTATTTTATGTCTTATGTTGATGAAGTTCTGGAGAAGGTAATTGCGAAGAACCCTGCACAGCCCGAGTTCCATCAGGCAGTCAAGGAAGTCCTTGAGTCTCTCCGCGTTGTCATTGAAGCCAACGAAGAGAAGTTCCGCAAGGAAGCTCTGCTTGAGCGTCTGACTACCCCCGAAAGAGCCATCCTCTTCCGTGTTCCGTGGGTCGACGACAAGGGTCAGGTCCAGGTCAACAACGGCTTCCGCGTTCAGTTCAACAGCGCGATCGGTCCTTACAAGGGCGGTCTTCGTTTCCATCCTTCCGTAAACCTTGGAATCATCAAGTTCCTCGGCTTCGAGCAGGTTTTCAAGAATTCCCTGACCGGCCTTCCCATCGGCGGCGGCAAGGGCGGCTCTGATTTCGACCCCAAGGGCAAATCCGACCGCGAGGTCATGGCATTCTGCCAGAGCTTCATGACTGAGCTTTACAGACATATCGGCGCAGACACTGACGTACCCGCCGGTGATATCGGCGTCGGCGGCCGTGAGATCGGCTTCCTCTATGGCCAGTACAAGAGAATCACCGCCCTCTATGAAGGCGTTCTGACCGGCAAGGGCCTCACCTACGGCGGCTCCCTGGCAAGAACCCAGGCTACCGGCTACGGCCTCGTATACCTGACTCAGGAGCTCCTCAAGGATCACGGCACCAGCCTTGAAGGCAAGACTGTCTCCGTCTCCGGCGCAGGCAACGTCGCGATCTACGCGATCGAGAAGGCTCAGCAGCTGGGCGCAAAGGTTGTCACCTGCTCCGATTCCACAGGCTGGATCTATGATCCCGACGGAATCGATGTCGCTCTTCTGAAGGAAGTCAAGGAAGTCAAGCGCGCACGCCTGACCGAGTACAAGGCTGCAAGGCCTACCGCTGAGTACCACGAGGGCAAGGGCGTCTGGACCATCAAGGTCGACGTCGCACTTCCCTGCGCTACCCAGAACGAGCTCAACCTCGACGATGCCAAGGCGCTCGTTGCCAACGGCGTCTATGCAGTCTGCGAAGGCGCGAACATGCCCACCACTCTGGAAGCTACCCAGTATCTCCAGGAGAACGACGTCCTGTTCGTTCCCGGCAAGGCTTCCAACGCGGGCGGCGTTGCTACCAGCGCACTTGAGATGAGCCAGAACTCCGAGCGTCTCTCCTGGACATTCGAAGAAGTTGATCAGAAGCTCCAGGGCATCATGGTCAACATCTACCACAACATCGACGCTGCTTCCAAGAAGTACGGCATGGAAGGCAACTACGTCGCAGGCGCCAACATCGCCGGCTTCGAGAAGGTCCTGAACGCTATGGAAGCACAGGGTATCGTCTGATCTCCGGTCCTGCAATACTCTGAACATAATCTAAAAAAAATGATCCGCTGAAGGATCCCTTGAAAGCTGATCATATGACTGTCCTCTGCCCTTGCGGCAGAGGACAGTTTTTTTGGGGGGACGATTCGGACGGGAATTCTTTACAACTTGCTTTTCATGCGCTAAAATCAACATTAGGGATTTTATCGCAATAATCATTCCTCGATATCTGATACCGCTTTGAAGGCGCGGCAAGGACTGTTGAAGGAAGAAGAACTGAAACACAATCAATCACAGGCACTGCGCTGAAATCCGCCGGAGGAATCCATTATGACTCAGTTCGAATTGATTGCACCCTGCCATTTCGGCATGGAAAGTGTTGTAAAGAATGAGATTTATGAAATCGGATATGATGTCACGGAAGTGACAGACGGGCGGGTCACTTTTATAGGGGACGAGGAAGCAATCGCGCGCGCCAACATATGCCTGCGGACAGCGGAGCGTATCCTGCTGAAGGTTGGTTCTTTCCACGCGGAGACTTTCGAGGAGCTCTTTCAGGGAACCATGGCTCTTCCCTGGGAACAGTTTCTCCCGCGGGAATCGCGCTTCTGGATCAAGAAGGCCGCGAGTATCAAGAGTAAAGTCTTCTCTCCCTCGGATATTCAGTCCGTCATGAAAAAGGCGATGGTTGAGCGGATGAAACAACACTATCCGATCGACTATTTCCCCGAGACAGGTTCCGACTATCCGGTGCGCGTTTTTATTTATAAAGATGAAGTGACAGCCGCTCTGGATACAACCGGTGATTCCCTGCACAAGCGAGGCTACCGCAGGATGAAAGTCAAGGCCCCGATCGCGGAAAATCTTGCCGCCGGTCTGATCATGCTGACCCCCTGGCAGCCGGGCAGGGTCCTGGTGGATCCCTTCTGCGGCAGCGGCACCTTCCTGATCGAGGCGGCCCTCATGTCCGCCAATATAGCTCCGGGCCTCTTCCGCCATTTTATAGCGGAGGACTGGACCGAGATCATCCCGTCCACCTACTGGGCCGAAGCCCGCGAAGAGGCGAGGGATATGATCGACCTCTCTGTGGAGACAGATCTGCAGGGATATGATATAGACCCCGCCGCGATCGCCGCGGCGCGTGAGAATGCCAGGCTTGCCGGAGTCGAGAAGCTGATCCATTTCCAGACGCGTCCCATTTCCGCCCTCTCCCACCCAAAGAAGTATGGATTCATCATCACGAATCCCCCTTACGGCGAGCGTCTCTCGCCCGGTTCAGAGGCCCTGAGCGAGGTTGAGCTGACCGATGCCGCCCGCGCCCGCGTAAATACAGGCGCCCTGGCGGAGCTCTACGAGACCCTTGGAGAAAGGCTGCGCGCGATGGACACCTGGTCCCTGTATGTCATCACCTCCTTTGACGGATGTGAATCCGCCATCGGCAAAAAAGCCCTCAGGAACAGGAAAATCTACAACGGAATGCTCAAGACCTACTTCTACCAGTTCCCCGGCCCGCGTCCTCCCAGACGCCGTTCCTCCGCCAAATAGTTCTCTCCTGTTTTCCCTTTTCTGACAGGAAGAAAAGGGACAGATAATTAAGATCATATGACGGGCGCCGCTCGGCAAGCGGTGCCCTGTTTTTTGTAAAAAAGGATTTTGTAAAGATAAATAAAGGAAAAGACCGATTATGAGCGAACAGAACTACCAGATCATTTTTGCAACAGGAAATAAAGGAAAGATTCGGGAGATCAAGGAAATTGTCGAGGAAAGAAAGACCGCAGCCGGAGAGCAGGCAGACAGAGGATCCTCCGCTCCCAAAGCCTCCCGGATTGAAGTTCTGTCCATGAAGGAGGCGGGCGTCCCCGCGGATCCGGATGAGACCGGCACAACATTTGAGGAGAACGCCCTGATCAAGGCACAGGCCGTCTATGACCTTCTCCGCTCCCGTCCCGCGCCTCAGGACACGATCCGCATCGTGATGAGCGATGACTCCGGACTGGAGATCGACGCCCTTGGAAAAGCCCCAGGCGTCCTCTCAGCGCGCTATATGGGTTATAATACAGATTACAGGCTTCGCATGGAACATCTCCTGCAGGAGCTGGAGGGCGTCCCTGAGGACAAGCGCACAGCCCGCTTTGTCGCCGCCGTGGCCGCCGTCCTCCCCGACGGCAGTTCCATGGTCGTGCGCGGCACGATGGAAGGCCGGATCGGACACAGGATTTCGGGAGAAAACGGCTTTGGCTACGACCCCTTCTTCTATCCTGACGGATATGACATCACCAGCGCGGACATGTCTCCTGAAGAAAAAAACAGCATCAGCCACAGAGGCAAAGCCCTCCGGGAGATGCTCTCGAAACTCGGGCTTCTTTAAAAAGCTGAATCCGCCTCTCCATGCGGCAAAGCCCTCCGGGAGATGCTCTCGAAACTCGGGCTTCTTTAAAAATCATTTTAAAAAAGATCATTCAGAGGTCTTCAGAAGGCAGCGGGCTCCCGGCCCGCTGCCATGACTTTTGATCGGTTATTCCGGCATTATGTTCTGGAAAATACAAGGTCCTGAGCAGTCCGCTGCAGCTTATTATTTTATCACGTTATTACGTTTTAAATTATATGCATTTTTGTTGTTGACATGTTGAGATTTCTTAGCTATAATAACCCTTGCATGTGAGACAAAGGTCTGCGACGGGGTGTGGCTCAGTTTGGCTAGAGCGCCTGGTTTGGGACCAGGAGGTCGCAG
>JAUNEM010000218.1 GCA_030525515.1 Eubacteriales bacterium | reverse complement strand
GGCAACTATCAGATAAGCAGGCAAACATCAAATAACCAAATAGTCATCAAAGATGAAAGGCAGAATTCATTATTTGCAAAGGACGGTCTATGATGGAAAAAAAGCCGACCATACAGATGATCGCGGATCTGGCAGGAGTTTCGCGGGGCACGGTTGACAGAGTAATTAATAACCGCTCCTATGTAAAAGCAGAGGTCAGGGAAAGAGTCCTTCGAATCGCCCAGGAAACAGGTTATGTTTCCCCCCGCGAGATACATTTGCGCCAACAGGCGGAAGGAGTGAAAGTCCTGAAACTGGGTGTGCTTCTGCCCGACTGGGGATACGGACAGCAGTTCCGCGAGGGGGTCTCACAGGGAATCCGCGAGGCGCAGGAGGAACTTGAGGACGCCAACGTGGAAGTAATCGTGAAAATCTGCAACACGGATCTGCACGATGAGGCGGTCAGCCTTCTGCGGGAACTGCGCGGGCTGGGCGTGGACGGCATGTCCGTCTGTGCCCTCAGCCATCCCGCTGTCATTGAAGAACTGAAGGAGATCAATAAGGCGGGGATTCCGGTTGTGACATTCAATTCGGACCTCCCCGAATCCGGACGCGTATTGTTTATAGGGCAGGATATCAGGAAATCCGGCAGACTTGCCGCCCAGATGATGAGCCGGTGCGTCAGGCCGGGGGAAAAGATACTGGCCGCAGTGGGCAATATGCAGTTCGACGGACACCGGCAGAGATTTATGGGATTCTCCGAGAGAATGAATGAACTTGGATTCCCGTCTGAGGATCTTTTTACGGTGGAGACTTTCAATGATTACAGCACAACGCTCAAGAAGGTCAGCGAGGTGATCCGGGAACATCCTGACCTGGGCGGGATTTATATGGCAAATCTCAATGTGACGGCCTGCGCGGAGGCAGTCCGCGCCTATGGCATGGAGAAAAAAATACATGTGATCTGCCACGACATCAACGACGGGATCAGATATCTTCTTCGTGAGAGCCGTGTGGACTTCACAATTCCCCAGGACTTTGTCCGTCAGGGACGGGAGCCTCTGATCTGGCTGAGCAGCTATCTCCGAAAGAAGACCGTGCCGGAAAGCTGGCGCTTTTCAGACCTGCAGATCCTCTGCGCGGAGAACATTTAAGAACCGGCCTGAGAGCTTCGAAGACCCGGCAGTACGCGCGGTTTTTTGTGTGCTGATTTGTGTGCTATGCCCATAAGCACTGACATGTGTGCGCCGCCTGGGCCCGGAGGATTGAAGAGAGTAGAGATAATTGTTACCTTTGGTGAATACATACAAAAATAACGTGAATTTTTTAGTGCTTTTTCCGTTTTGATTTTTGCCTTGAAATAGTGTAATATGTTCATAACACAGAAATGTGCAAAGCACAGAATCCTGACATAAAGCACACACATTACTGCGGCATTCGTACATGTCAGGTGACGAAAGAGACAATGTAGAGTCAAAAAGAAGGGGTGTTATAAGACACGAAATTCATCATGGAGGTTTATTTATGAAGACATCGGCTTGTATTGATGCTCTGTACGGCGAGATTCCTTTCCTGGATCGCTTCCAGGCTGCCAAGGATGACGGGTTTGACGCAGTTGAGTTCTGGGGATGGCCTGAAAAAGACCTGAACGCGGTCAAAGAGGCAGCTGAGAAGGCAGGAATCCCGATCTGCGGTTTTAACGGCGATGCTGATCTTTCCCTGATCGACCCCGATCAGACAGAAGCTTACATGGAGTACCTTGAGAAGTCCTGCGAGACGGCTAAGTTCCTCGGCGCTCCCTGTGTGACGATCCACTCCAACGGCCTCGGCGACGGCGGCATCGTCATCAACCACTATGATAACCTGTCCTACACCGTCAAGCTCTGCACCATGTTCCGCAATCTCGAAAAGTGTGCGGCTCTGGCTGAGAAGACCGGAATCCAGATGAATCTGGAGGGACTGAACATCACGACCGACCATGTCGGAAACTTCCTGAAATATACATCCGACGCGGCAGAGATGATCCGCCTGATCGGTTCCCCCAAGCTGAAAGTCCTCTACGATGCATACCACATGCAGATCAACGAAGGCTGCATCTGCGACACGATCAGGAACTTCGGCGACACCTTTGGCCATGTTCACATCGCGGACGCTCCCGGACGTCATGAGCCCGGAACCGGCGAGATTTATTATCCCAGGGTTTACAAGGCTCTTGAGGAAGTGGGATATCAGGGGTATGTCGGCTATGAGCTGTTCCCCGCGACGACCACTGCAGAAGCGGTCAACGCAATCTTTACACTTGTGTAAATACGGATTCTCTCTTTGCTGGTGAAGAAGGAGTGTCTATTTTCAGCGGATCGATCGGCTTCTGTCACCATCAGAATGTAAATGACTGAGGATCAAGAACCTGGTGAAATAACCAGACAGGAGAATAGGATATGGCTGTAATAATTGACGATAATGTCAAGGCGGCCATTGAAGCGATTTTGAAGCGCGGAAATGATGCTATTATCCGAAGAAAAGGCGATACAGTAATTGTTCTAGAAGAAAAACGAAAAATCGTATATAGTCCCTCTTCCAGTCGGGGAGGAGGCAGAGCAATAGGAGCTGATACACTGACGTAAAAAAGTCTGTGTAAAAGCCCTTTTTTTTTGGGTGTGTAGTGGCTGCCGGGAAGACAGTTAGCAATGTGCAGTGAAGCCGCAACCGGATGGAGAGCCGGTCTTCCGGCGGAACTGCAGGTTCTATAAGGAGGGTAACTGTTAACAGTAGTGTTAATTTACAAGATAGGAGGATGTAACATGAAAAAAAGGTTATTTGCAGCACTGCTCGCAGGAGCGGTCGCAGTATCCCTGATGGCATGCGGAGGCTCTTCCAGCAGTGCCAGCAGCGCACCTGCAGAGGGAGGCGAAGGCGGCGGCGAAGGTTCTTACAAGATCGACGTGATCTGCAAGACCCTGTCTTCCGAGTACTGGACCTACATCAAGGCCGGTGCTGAGGCGTATTCCAAGGATCACCCCGAAGTGACCGTAGAGGTCAAGGGACCGCCTTCAGAGACTTCCTATGATGAGCAGATGAACATGATCCAGACCGACATCGGCTCCGGCGCATATGACGGCTACATCATTGCTCCGCTGCAGGCAGACACGGTTAAGACTCTGATCGCAGACACAGACAAACCTGTTATGGCACTCGACAGCGCTATTCCTTCCGACAAGGTCATTTCCTTCATCGGAACCGGTAACGAAGAGGCTGCAAAGGCCGGCGCTGCAGCAGCAGTCGAAGCAGCTAAGGCAGCAGGCTGGACAGACATCAAGTGCATCGAGATCGCAGGCGTCCAGGGTGACGGCACCAACACCGCTCGTATGAACGGCTACATTGCCGGTATCGAAGAGAACGGCGGCGACTTCCTTGAGAACGAAGTTCAGTACGCAGACGCAGTTGCCGACAAGGCTACAACCTGCATGGAAGGTATCATGTCCTCTCATCCCGAAGGCATTGCCATCATCTGCGCAAACAACGACGACATGGCTCTGGCAGCTGCAAACGCAGCAGCAAAGGCTGGTCTTGAGAGCTACAAGAACACCATCTTCCTTGGCTTCGACGGCCAGATCCCTGCAGCACAGGCTATCCTGGAAGGCAAAATGTCCATGTCCACTGCCCAGAACCCTTACAACATGGCTTATCTTGCAGTTGAGACCATGGTCAAGCACCTGAACGGTGAGACCGTTGAGCCCGTTGTTGATTCCGGTTACACCATCATCACCAAGGACAACGCACAGGAACACATCGACACTCTGAAGGGCTATTCCCAGAACTGATAAAAGCGATCACTTTTCTTCACGGCACATATTGTGAAGAGACAATCGGTACTAAGAAAGTCTTAAGGAAACAAGCCGGCGCATGAAAATGTGCCATTGAGCAAGTCCTGAAGAAACATCCTGGACAAGCAGGAAATTACGGGCTCTTCATCGGACTTTAAACAGACCGATGAAGAGCCTGTTTCTTTTTTCGGAACCCCCGGACGGGCTCCGAAGTGCGGGAAGGCAGGGACCCGGCAGGGTCCTGACGAACGGGATAGATTACAGGATAGAAAGGAATACTACCGAATGAGCGAATATGTTGTGGAATTGAAAAATTGCACAAAGATATTTCCGGGCGTCAAGGCACTTGACAAGATGCAGCTCGCGGTAAAGCCCGGCGAGATCCTCGGCCTGATCGGCGAGAACGGCGCGGGTAAGTCGACACTGATCAAAGTCCTCACCGGTGTTCACAAACCCGATGAAGGCGAGATCTATGTCGAAGGAAAGCAGATGACCTTCCATAACCCGAATGAATCGGCGGCGGCAGGAATCGCCTGCGTTTACCAGGAACTGAACATCGAGAAGCTCCTGAGCATCACGGACAATATCTTTATCAATAAATGGA
>JAUNEM010000217.1:2785-4413 GCA_030525515.1 Eubacteriales bacterium | reverse complement strand
ATTGAAGTTATTTTATTGAAGGTATTTATTAAAGGTATATGAAAGATTTGTTGTGAAACAGCGGGGCGGTCCCTTCCGTTTCGACGGGCACATCAGATGTGCTTGTTAAAGGACACCTCGTTTTCGCCGCGCTCTCTCTTCTTTTGCTTTCCGGTGACTGACAGGTAAACCTTATAGGCAGTCATGAAAGAAGCGCCCAGGCCCATGATCATGCCGGGAATGTAAATCCAGAGACCGACGTTGAGACGGGTGCAGAGCAAATAGCATGCGGCAAGACACATCAAAATAGGGGTAGCCAGAGAGAGCCCCAGCTGAGCCAGCAGGGTCATCTGCGCAAATATTTCATTCCATTTCATTCCGCTCGCTGGCCTCCCCTCTGTCTGCCGGCCGGTCTTGCAAAGGAAGACCGTCATATCATGTCTTGTCAGCTTTTGGCTCCATGCTTTTAGAAAAGTAGATGTAAATAATAATACACTTTAATTAAAATGTCGGCAAGTCAAAAAGCCCCTGCCGCCTCAGTCATACCGTTACCCGTTATTCCGTTCACACCCTCTCCGGGAATGTGTGCACTGAAGCCTGATCTCAGGACTTCACGGATTCCGCGAAGGAATTGACCGCGCCGGGACCGGATGTCTCCCTGAAATCCTCGGCGCCCAGCTTTTTTCTCTGCTGGGCGGCGGTTATGCGGACTGTCAGCGCAGTCGGAAGGAAGCGCTGGCCGAAGACTGCTGCGCGCAGCTCTTTGCCGGGAACGATCATCACTTTCCTTCTGGCCATCATCTTCATGGCGTAGTCCACACACTCCGCTGCGCTTATTCCCGGGAGGGCGAAGGTCACATTGGCCACATCATTGAACTCTGTGTTCACGGGGCCCGGGCACAGACATCCTACATAGACGGAGGAGCCCGCCTGGCGCAGCTCTTCGACGACGCCGCGGGTGAGGCTGGTCATATAGGCCTTGGTGGCATAGTAACCGGACATGAAAGGTCCCGCCGGGAAAAGACCGGCCGAGGAAGCCACATTGAGGATGTATCCTCCGCCCTCCGCCTCCATCCGGTGCAGAATGTACTTGAAGAGCACATGCTGGGCGGTCACATTCACATCGATCATATTCACTTCCCGCAGGAGGTCTGTTGCTATAAACGGGCCGGCGACACCGAATCCCGCATTATTGATAAATACATCGATCCGCCTTCCCATCAGGTCCTCGCACAGGCGGACAAGGTCCTCGTGCCTGGACAGGTCGGCAGGCAGGAGCAGGCACTCTGTGCCCAGCTCTCTTCGCAGGTCTTCAAGTCTGTCACGTCTTCGCGCGATCAGGATCAGCGGATAGCCCTCCAGAGACAGGCGCCTCGCAAACTCCAGCCCGATTCCGGAACTCGCCCCGGTGATCACTGCATAATTCTTTTTTCCTCCGGCGTCCTCCAGATTCTTCTCCCCGTCCATGACACCGGCTCTCGCCATCACGTCCTGCATGGTGGTCTCCAGAAGCATCTTCGCCGTCTCGCCCAGTTTCCTGCCGCCGGACTTCAGTTGTTTCAGGCAGGGTCTGGCCCTTTCCATGATGCGTGTCTCCAATTCTGATTCCTCTCTGTCCCCCCGGGGGAACGATGTCTCCATATGTCAAT
>JAUNEM010000217.1:0-2775 GCA_030525515.1 Eubacteriales bacterium | reverse complement strand
CTTTCCCGGAATCTCCGGTCTCTGTTTCCCCCTGTGCTCCGGCTTTCCCGTTCTCTCCGGTTTCTGTTTCCTCCTGCGCTCCGTTCTCTGTCTCCTCCGGCTTTCCGGATTCCGCCGCCTCTCCGGCCATCTGTGCCGCTTTCTTCATGGTCTTCGCGGCGTCTTCCTCCGCGGTCTCGGTCAAATCCTCAAGCAGGATCTTTTTCATGTCATCCCGCCCGGGATTCTCCATGGCCGCGACGCGGCGCGCCTGGTTGGTAATGATCTCCTCGAAGAGGTTTCGGACCTCGCGGGCGTTGGCAAAATTTTCCATGGCCGCCATCTTGCGCTGGACGATCATGGCCCGGATCTGCGCCTTCACGTCATCGTCGACCTCATAGTCATATTTTTTGCAGTTCATATCGAAAATTCCCATCAGTTCGTCGATGGTATAATCCGGGAAATCGATATATTTATTGAAACGGGATTTCAGTCCCGGGTTGCTGTTGATGAAGTTCTCCATGGGTTTGGTGTAGCCCGCGACGATCACGACAAAATTATCGCGGTTGTCCTCCATGGCCTTGAGAATAGTGTCGATTGATTCCTGTCCGAAGGTATCATCCTTGCGGGCCAGGGCATAAGCCTCATCGATAAAGAGGACACCGCCTTTGGCCTCCTCGATCTTTTTGGCCGTCTTGAGGGCGGTCTGACCCACATAACCGGCGACCAGTCCCGAACGGTCCACCTCCACAAGCTGGCCCGTGGTAAGGACGCCGATCTTCTTGTAGAGCTGAGCCAGGATCCTGGCGACCGTCGTCTTGCCGGTCCCGGGATTGCCGGTAAAAACCAGATGAAGCGACACCGGAACAGACTTGAGTCCGCCGTCCTTGCGCATCTTCTGGATCTTCACGAAATCCATCAGTTCCTTCACGTCGTGCTTGATCTTCGTGAGGCCGATCAGCTTGTCCAGCTCCTCCATGGGATCCTTCTCCGGCTCTTCTTTTTTCGCAGCCTGCGGGGCCGGCTGTGCGGCCTGCGCTGCGGCAGTCCCCGCCGCGGCTTCCCCCGACATTCCGGCATCAGGCGCGAAACCGCTCCCGGAACCGCCGGTTCCCGCGTCCGCGCCCCCGCCTGCTCCGGCAAAACCGGAAAACAGGTCACCGTCGCTGCCCGACATCAGCCCGGGATCAATATCATTGAGACCGCCTGCGCCATTCAGGGAATTCCCCTCTCTCCCTGCTCCGGATCCCTTTCCGGTCAGAGAAGGCATCCCGTCATAAAGAGGATTGTCCAGAAGCGACTGCACTTCCCTCAGCGCCTCGTTTGCGCGCTGGAGCGCGTCTGTCCGCGAACTCAGTGCCGAAGTGATCTCTTTCCCCTTGGCTTCCAGCTCATCGATCCGGTCTCCGAAAGAAGGCTGTCTCCCTTCGGACTTCTTTCCGCCCGCTTCCTTTACTCCGGGATCCGCGCTGTGATTCTCCGGACCGTCTCCGAAAGAAAGCTCCATGTCCTCTGCCTTCTTTCTCTCCCCGCCTGATTCCTTTTTTCCGAAAAAATCACCAAACGTTCCCTTCAGGAATTTCTTTTCTGTTTTCTGAAGAGCCTCCAGACGCTCCTTTTCTCTCTCCGCATCGCTCTTTCTCTTTGAATTCATCTCGATCTCTCCTAATTTTTCACGACCCGCCTGCGAGTCCTGCGCCCCGCGCGTGTACCCCGGGCTCAAGTCCGGAAACCGCGCGATGAAGATTGTATGCCCTCTCCGGGGAACTGATGACCCTGTATAGTATAGCATGCCGGAGCGCCCCTTTGATGAAAAAATCCAATTAAAAAAGTCCTATCGGAAAAAGAGATTTGATCCTTGCGGAAAAGCTATCGGGAAACCAATTGAAATCCAGCCAAAAAGTGACCAAACAGAATACCCGGTCAAATGCGTGAAATGCGACTCCGATCTATTATTCATTTGCCCTATCTGCCAAATACCGCTATAATAAGGAGTCATACGTTATTTTTAGATTACAGCAATTTGGCATTTGGTTCTTTACGCCTTGTCAGATTGTTTTACCTTAACCCCGATTAGGATCAGAGACGATCCGGAAAGAACTTTAACCCCGGGCAGGAGCCGGGCGGAATAAGGCATCTGCGCTTTGAGGCGTCCTTTACACAGGCGCCTTCTATCCGCGGATGTATCTTGGATCATCCTGCTCTCCCGGCAGATTTACTTATGCATTTTTTTAAAGAAAAAAAACATACATCTCCTTCCGGCAGTTCCCGGAATGATCATATTCGCGGAGACAGTGATTCCCGGGAAAGCAGCGCTTCCAAAGCGGAAGGCAATTCCGGAAGCCGTTCCGGTCTCGCCGCGGTCATCTCTGTCCTCATCACAGCCTGCCTGCTGACTGCGGGCGGTGTTTTTGTGTTTTCCGGGATGCGGCGCGCGGCGGACACTCCCAGTCAAGAGCCCTTTTCCTCTTCTCAGGATTTCCGCACATGGCTTGGGCTGGACCCCATCCGGCGCATCCTGTCCCCGGCTCCCGAAGACACTCCGGTCTCCACTTTTTCAGCAGAGGCTTCTCAGGAGCCCTCCGGGGAAGAAAGCCCTGAGGATGTGACCGCAGACACGGCGTCACTGAATGCCGGCGAAGGTTCAGCCGCCCGGAATGACGCCGCTGCCTCCGGCAAAGATACCTCCCCGGAAGCAGCCCCCGCGAAAGGCACTTCCGGGACAGCCGGCAGGGACTCTTCCGCAGCCGCCTCCCTGGCAGCCGGAAAAGATTCTTCGGCAGCTGCTTCCCCGAC
>JAUNEM010000047.1:15362-16543 GCA_030525515.1 Eubacteriales bacterium | reverse complement strand
GTCTGCCGCGGGGCCGGGTGTCAAAATGAGGAGCATTACGGAAGCGCGGAACGCGCCTGCCGCAGGGCCGGGTGTCAATATGAGGAGCATTACGGAAGCGCGGAACGCGTCTGCCGCGGGGCGGGATTCCAACGGGGGAAAGAATATGCCGCTGAGAGAGGGCATTTTTGAATACGAAACCGAAATTGATCTTTTTGAAAACAAAACGGACTCACTGTGCGCAGTTGTGACGGGAAGTACTCAGGAGCGCAGATTTATGGAAGTGCCTGAGATGCTGGGAGGATTACCGGTCCGGAAAATAGCTCCGCATGCATTGAGTGAAAAGAGAGACCTGAGGATGATCTCGTTACCGCCCACGCTCCGGTCGGTGGGCGCATTCGCTCTGCACAACTGCCCGCTGCTTGAGGAGATTTCGCTTTACGACGGAATCCGGGATTTTCACAATGGCGTTTTCCGCCAGGATCATCGTCTGCGCCGGATCCGTCTGAAGATTTATGAAAAAAATTATACAGTAATGAGGGATATTCTCTCCGACACGGACGCCAGGCTGCGTTTCTGCCTGGAGCTGGATAACACGGAAGCCAGGCTGCTGTTTCCGGGTTACGATTATTCTTTTAATGAGAATACGATGGCGCGCACCATCCAGTTCTCCATTCTCGGATCCGGGATGTTTTACCGCGAATGTGTGCGCCGCAGGGGAATTAACTGGAGAGAATATGACCGTCTCTTTCCCAGGGTCATACCGGATGACGCCCACGCGGCTGCTGAGATCGCGGCGGACCGTCTTCTCTATCCCTATGATCTGGCTCCGGTCCACGCCGGAGCTTATGAGGATTATCTTCGGGAAAATGCTCCGGATGTGCTCCTGCAGTTTGTGAGGGACATCGCCGGAAATCACACGGGCAGTGGAGAAGAGGAGGCTTACGCGCGGCTGCGTCTGATGGCTGACCGCGGGCTGATCTGCGGAGAGGCTGCGGATCCGGCTCTTAAGGCGGCGACAGAACAGCACCTGACCGAGGTTTGCAGTATTATCATGGCGGGCCGGGAGACGACCATGAGAGAAGGGACTTTATTATCCCGCCATCAGTCTTCGGGCGCATTTGCGCTTCCGGGTGAGGAGGGCAATGCGCCTTCCACCGGGAAGGAGAATGTCTCTTCTTCAGGAGAGGAAAATGTCCCTT
>JAUNEM010000047.1:0-15352 GCA_030525515.1 Eubacteriales bacterium | reverse complement strand
TCAGGAAGGAGCTCCTTCTGCAGGGGAGGAAAGGCAGGAGGATCCTCAGGAAAGAGTCCCTTCCGCAGGGGAGGAAAAGCCGGGGATCTCGAAGAGTTTTCCCGGCGGATTGTCCGGAGGCTCTTTGCTAAGCCTGGACGAATGGTGAAGACCGGTCCTCCCGTGAATCCTCGTGAATCAGGGATCAGGAGAGTATTAGAAGACAGACTCCCGACGACAATATAAAAAGGCAGACGACAGGACGAACTGCCCGGAAGGAATGATGAAATGGGAAACAGAGTAGAACTGGACGAGATGGGAAAAAAGATTCTGGACGCTTCGCGGACAGAACTCTATCTCTCCATGCGCTTTCTGGGACCGGCGCTCCACAGCCTGGGATTCATTATGGACCTCTCGACCACGACGGTAGGGACTGACGCGGCCTATATCCGCTTTAATCCCAATTACCTCTTCCGCCTCTACGTGGACCGCCCCCGGCTCCTGAACCGAACCTACATGCATATACTGCTCCACTGCGTTTTTCGCCATATGTTTACCGCCAGGGGAAAAGAAGACAGGGAACTATGGGACCTTGCCTCTGATATCGCGGTTGATTATGTCCTTGATTCCATGGAATACAGTGCTGTGGCTGAACTCACACCCGAATTCCGGCAGCGGGTTTATGACCGGCTGGAAGCAGAAGTCCGTGTCCTCACGGCAGAGAGGATTTACCAGTATTTTATTGAGCGCAAGAGGAACTATCTGGAGGAGCTTCAGCTTCGTGCTGCCTTCGCCCTGTGCGATCACAGCTTCTGGGAGCGGATGGAGGACGATCAGGACAAAGAAGGAGAGCGGACAGACTCCGACACGCCGGACTGGGACAATCCGGAAGACAAGGAATCTGAAAAAGAGAAGGATCCAGACCGGAGGAAGGACCCGTCCTCTCAGGAGCAGACTCCCGGCGGAGAAGATTCGGAAAAAAAGGAACCTGATGGAAAAGAAGCCGGAAAAAAAGATCCGGAAGGAAAAGGCCCCGGCAAAAAGGATTCCGGGGGAAAAGACCCCGATCCGAAAACAGCTAATCAAAAATCTCAAGAAAAAAAATCCGGCGGAAGAGACAGTGAGAAGCAAGCCCCCCAAAAACAGAACTCCGGAGACAATGGTCCCCGAAAGGAAACTGAAAAAAAGATTCCCCGCCTGAAAAAGACATCGGAGGAACTGGAGGGAGAGTGGAAAGAGACCTCCAGGAGAATGGAGGCAGAGATTCTTGCATCCGGAAAAGAAGCCTCGGAGGAGAGCGGCAGCCTTGAGCGGATCCTTTCGATCTCAAACCGCCGCAGGACCGACTACCGTGAATTTCTCCGTAAATTCGCGATTCTCAGGGAAGTGGCGTCGGTCGATCCTGATTCCTTTGACTATGGCTTTTATTATTACGGGCTGGAAATATACGGGAACATGCCCCTGATCGAGGAGAACGAGTACCGGGAAGTCAACAAGATCCGCACCCTGGTGATCGCCATCGACACCTCCGCGTCCTGTCAGGATACACTGGTTCAGCGCTTTATCAACGAGACAGCGGCGGTCCTTCGCAGCATCGGCAGCTTTTTCGATTCCTGCGAGGTGCACATCATCGAGTGTGACGAGCATGTGCAGAAGGAAATTATCGTGCGAAAACCCGAAGAGCTGGAAAAATATGCCCGGGAGTTCCATGTGAAGGGAGGTTACGGGACGGATTTCAGACCGGTCTTCTCTTACGTGGAAGAGAAGAGAAGGACAGGAGAAATAAAAGACCTCGAAGGCCTGATGTATTTCACGGACGGCATGGGAACCTATCCGGAGAAACCGACAGATTATGACACCGCTTTTGTTTTTTTCAACGACGAGGAGATGGACGACGCGAAAGTTCCGGACTGGGCGGTCCGCCTCTATATAGAAGGGGAGAAAGTCAGACAGCTGCGTTTCTGACTCGGATGACATAAAAAACATCACAGAAAAAGAATGAAGGAAAAACAATAAATGGAAAAACTTTAAGGGAAAAGCATGAAGAACAAAAAACCGCGCCGGATCTTCGAATCCGGCGCGGCACAGGCGGTTCGTGGTTTCAGCACTCAGGATGATACCTGTCCGGTCATTTTACGGGACTGCAGAGAACTGATCAGGCTCTTTTGCAGTCCGGACATCCTCCCGCTGCTTTTTCCCGCGGGTGACTGTCAGGCAGCTGCGGGCGGGTATCAGCAAATAGGTCAATAGATATAGAAACGGGAAGTCCAGAAGCCTGAGTAAGGAATCGGCACGTTGATAAAGGAACTCCCGACTTTGTTGCGGGTCATGATCCTGGTGTAATAATTCACATATTTTTTCAGGGCTTTTCCTTTATACTTCTTGATGACAATAGAAGATGCCGTTGCGGTTTTGGCAGTGGCCTTATTCCAGTACCATTTTACAGAAGGATTGGTCGTCAGGAACAGGTTATATCCATTGGAGCCATAGATAATGTTCCATTTCAGCCTGACTTCTGTTTTTGTCCGGCTGACCAGGCTTGCGGATGCCTTTGTCGGCAGAGGAACAATATAGGCGGCTTTGGAATAGCCGCTGACCTTCCTGAGCTTTAGATTGGAATCGATATAATATGCTCTGACCCTGACTCTGTGGATATGCTGGTTGCTCAGTCCGTCGATTTTGCTGTAGGTGTTTTTGGTAAGTGCGTATTTTGCGTTTTTCCCGCTCTTATAGGCCAGCTCGACCTGGTAGATATTGGCTCCGCTTACTTTGTTCCAGGATACCTGGCAGGCTGTGAAGTCTGATTTGAGCCACTTGGTAAAGCGGCACCCCGTCGGAGCCTTCAGACCGGCAGCTTCGGCAGGCATGATAAATACCGTGCTGAAAAGCAGGGCGGCGATCAGCATCGCAGTTGCAAGTCGTCTCAGTGTTTTTGACATCTTACATCCCTCCTTCAAAAAATGAAACTAAATTAACTGATAATATTATAAAATTACAATTGTATCAGCGTCAATATTATGATCTTTCATCTTATTACATGAATATTTTTTCGGTATCGTTTAAATGAGCTGCGGGGATGCACATGGATACGGAGCAGAAGGCGCTGCCCTTACACCGGCTTTGCAGAGCAAAGACGCTGCAGCTGCGCATCCTGCGCGCAAAGCCCGCGGGCGGGTATGGAATTGCGAATGATATCGTTCAGCATTGAGGCGGCACATGAATGATGCCGGGATTGGAGAGTATTTTGAACATCAAAGAAGCGAAGACAGAAATCATTCACACAGTGCAGGCCTATCTCGACAAGGATGAGACCGGTGCTTATACGATTCCGCCTGAAAAGCAGCGTCCGATCCTTCTGATGGGACCTCCCGGCATCGGAAAGACCGCGATCATGGAACAGGTGGCGGAAGAGTGCGGGATCGGACTTGTGTCCTACACGATCACCCATCACACCCGCCAGAGCGCCATCGGCCTGCCCTATATCTCGCGAAGAATCTACGGTGAGAAGGAATATTCGGTGACGGAATATACCATGAGCGAGATCATAGCGTCGGTGTATGACCAGATCGAGGCATCGGGCATCAAAGAAGGCATTCTTTTCCTTGACGAGATCAACTGCGTCTCGGAAACCCTGGCTCCCACGATGCTGCAGTTCCTGCAGTACAAGACTTTCGGAGCCCACCACGTGCCTGACGGCTTCCTGATCGTGACGGCCGGAAATCCGCCCCAGTACAACAAATCCGTGCGGGATTTTGACATCGTCACTCTGGACCGCCTGCGCCGCATAGACATCGAAGAAGACTTCCCGGCTTTCAAGGAATATGCTTCCCGGGCAGGGATGCACGGATCCGTCATGGCCTATCTGGGTATCCGCAGCAATCATTTCTATTCGATCAGGACCGAGGTAGAGGGGAGGCATTTTGTGACCGCGCGCGGCTGGGAGGATCTCTCCCGTACGATTCAGGTGCACGAGAAAAGAAATCTGCCCGTGGATGAACAGCTGATCGTGCAGTTTCTCCAGGATCCGGAGATTGCGCGCAGCTTTGCGGCCTATTACGATCTCTACAAAAAATATAAAGATATATACAGGGTTCCGGATATACTGGAGGGACGCTTTTTCCCCGGCGGTGAGGACCTGCCCGCGGGTCAGCCCGGCACAGAGGATGCAGCCGGAGCCCGGGAGCAGAGTTCTGCCCGGGACAGGGGACAGGAGGCGATCGAGATCGATCCCGTCCGCCTTCAGGAAATCAAAGACGCCCCCTTCGATGAAAAACTCAGCCTGATCAGTCTCCTCATCGACGCTCTCAGCCAGGCCTTTGCCGACTGCGCCAGGGACAAGGCGGTGCAGGAGATGATCATGAAGGAACTGAGTCAGGTGAGGAGCGCGCTGAAAGAGGCGGAAGCTTCCATGTCCGTTTCACAGAGGGAGGCGGGCGCAGACGCCGTGAGTGAAAGAAGCGCAAGGATCCTGTCCGGTCTCCGTAGGAAAAAAGATGCCGGAATTCCCATCCCCCATGAGCGGGAGAGGGTCCAGAGGCTGGTGATCAGGGCCCTCGATCAGCTGGAGAGAGAGCTGCGGGAAAGAAGCCTGGAAAAAGAGAAGGAGTTTTCTCCTGCAGCCCAGTATGGAATGATCCGCAGCTGGTTCTCCGACAGGGAGGCAGAACGGGGGCAGGCCATTCAGACTGCGGGAGACCATCTGACCAACACTTTCCGCTTCCTGTCCCGCGTCTACGGAGACGGACAGGAGATGGTCCTTTTCCTCACAGAGCTCTCCTCCGGATATTACAGCCTGCACTTCATCAATGAACACGGGAACGAAGCATATTTCCGCTACAATAAAATGCTGCTGCTTCGTGAGCGCCGCAGTGCCCTCCGCGATCAGGTTCTCAGTCTGATGGATTGACGACCGTACCTGTACAGAGAATGTTTGCAGTAACCGTTTCACAGGAAAACCTGGTCGAATTTTTGCGCATGGCCCGCAGAGTATGGTATTATTATTGGATAATTGCTCAGAGAGCTGCGGATGCCCGCGCGCTGACGTGTCCGAATGAGTGAAGCGCCGGGAGAGAGCGGGACGCGCGAAGCAATGTGCAGCTTTAATCATATGTAGTTTGTGTCATTCAGTCATGGAGATGAAGTATGGAGCTATTCAAGATCAGGCCTTTGCTGCCCGGAGCGGAGATCCGGGATCCCCGGGCGGATTTGAAAAAGGCAGTCACGATCGAACAGTACAAAGCCGGAGAAGAGGCATTATTTATTCCGGACGGTTTCAACTGGAACTATTTGCCCTACAGGGAGATCAAGGCGGTGATCCGCGCCAGATCATTGGATTCAACGGATCGCTGGCTTGTGAAATACGCGGTTGAGAAACCTTCTATCCGTCTGCTCTTCCGTGACAGCTTCAAGGTGCTGATCATGGAACGGGACCGCAATGCGGACACCCTGGCATCGATTCTGAAAGAATACCGAGAGGAGGCGGCAGCGAACCAGGTCTGAACCGGCCGGTTTCGCCTTCCCGGGACGAAGATCCGGGGGCGCAAGGGAAAAGACAGGAGGACTGCATGGTCAGAAATTTCAAGATGATCGTGAGCTATGACGGCACCCGATATTTTGGCTGGGAGCACCAGCAGGAGACTGATCTTACGATTCAGGGACGGCTTGAGACGGTGCTGACCAGAATGGTGGAGAGGGATCCGGACCAGCCTGTCACAGTGATCGGGGCCGGCAGGACCGACGCAGGTGTGCACGCCCGGGCGATGACCTGCAATGTGCTGCTTGACACAGAAATGGACGAGGAGGAGATCCAGATTTACATGAACCGGTATCTTCCCGAAGATATCAGTGTCAATGACGTCAAGGTCTGTGCCGACCGCTTCCACAGCAGGTTTAAGGCGAGAGGAAAGACCTACCGCTATACATGCTGGTACGGAAACTCAAAACCGGTCTTTGACCGCCGTTATGTGTATGTACTGGACAAGGCGCCCGACCTGGAAAAGATGAGGGAGGCGGCCGAGTATCTCACGGGCATGCATGACTACCGCAGTTTCTGCGGCAATTCAAAAATGAAAAAATCCACAGTCCGTGTGGTTGACGTGATCCGGATCGAGGAGAGCGGATCTTACATCCGGTTTTATTTTCACGGCAACGGATTCCTGCAGCACATGGTGCGCATCATGGTAGGAACTCTTCTGCAGGTTGGCCTGGGGGAAATTGAACCCGGGCAGATGGCGGACATCATCGAGGGGAAAAACCGCAGCCTGGCCGGGCCGACAGCTCCCGCCAGGGGGTTGTGCCTGATGAAAGTGGATTATTAATAAAGAAAGAGGAGGCCTTGATCACCGATATGGTCAAAGAAAATAAACAGGGAGCAGCACTTCCCTCTGCGGGGAGGGCCGTGGCCAGCGATTTTGACAATACCCTGTATTTCAGGGACGATGAGGAGCCGATGCGCGCGGCAGATATCTTCGCGATCATTTACTATCAGAAGCGCGGCGGTCTTTTCGGCCTCTGTACAGGCCGTTCCCTTGTGGGGGTCAGAGACGTGATCGGTCCATATATGCGCCCGGATTTTTACATTCTGGCGAGCGGGGCCCTGGTCGTAGACGGTGAGGAAAATGTTCTTTTCAGAAAGTGCCTTTCCCTTGAGACTGTGAAAAGTATTTATGACCAGTATGTGCCGGAAATGGAGGCAGTGATCCAGGCCAACGACACCGTCTACACTTTCGAAGAGGCATCCTATCTGAAAACCCATATCGACTCTTTCGAGGAACTGAGGGAGGGCTATGTCTACGGGATTTCCTTCGCGGCCGACAGCATAGAGGCCGCCGCGAAAGCTGCCGTACAGATCAACAGCAAATACGGAGGTGAGGTCTGCGCCTTTCACAATGTGACCCACGTGGATGTTGCTCCCAGGGGGTGTTCCAAGGGGACAGGAATTGAAATCGTCAGGAAGGCTTTTTCCGTCCGCGAAATGTACGGAATCGGAGATTCTTTCAATGACCTGCCTCTGCTCACAAGCTCTGACCATCCCTATACACTGACGCATGCTCCGAAGGAACTGCAGGAGATCGCGGAGGGAGTCGTGCGCGGGGTGAGCGAGCTTCTGGACAGGATTTAAAAAACGAAAATCCGCCGGGAGGACTGTCTGCGGAAAAGATGATCAGATGTTCAGGATATCTCATAGATGACCGCAGACGGCCGGGAAGACACCGGGGGCTGTGCGCGGGGAAAAGAGAGCAGGGACAGGAAGACGGATGTGCACAGACTATCGGCGGGAATGCTCTGAGTGTGCAGGGTTACAGCACAATTTTCAGGGGATTTACCGGATTGTCATTCAATAACAGGGAGTAGTAAACTGTAGAAGAGATTTTTGGTATTCAAGACCCGCTCCCGGGTCTTGCGCGATGAAGAAGAAAAATCCGGAAATCTATAGCTGAGAGGTTCCCTGAAAGGAAGGAGAATTATGAAACTAGGATTTATCGGCTGCGGCAATATGGCAGGCGCCATTATCAGAGGAATTATCGCTTCCGGTGCTGTTGGTCCTGAAGAGATCATCGGCGCGGATCTCTCCCAGGCAGCCCGTGAGAAAGTACAGGCAGAGAGCGGGATTCGGGTCACTGCCGATAACACCGAGGTCGTCAGGAGCGCGGAGACTGTCTTTTTGACAGTCAAGCCCCAGTATCTCGAGGATGTGATTTTCGGAATCAGAGAGGCCGCCGACCCTGCGCAGCTTTTTGTCAGTATTGCTGCAGGCAGATCTGTCTCATGGATCGAAGAGAGATTCGGGGAATACCCCGTCCGCCTTGTGCGCCTGATGCCCAATACTCCTGCTCTCGTCGGAGAGGGGATGACTGCGGCCTGCTCCAACAGCCGTGTCACCGCGCAGGAGATGGACCGGGTCTGCAGCCTGTGCGGCGCTTTTGGACAAGTGGAAAAAGTAGGAGAGAACCTCTTTGATGTCGTGACCGCCGTCAGCGGCAGTTCTCCTGCCTATGTATTTATGTTCATAGAGGCTATGGCAGACGCGGCAGTCCAGGGCGGAATGCCCCGCGCCATGGCATACAAATTTGCTTCCCAGGCCGTCCTGGGCAGCGCCAAAATGGTTCTTGATACAGGAAAACATCCCGGGGAACTTAAGGACATGGTGACTTCACCGGCCGGAACAACCATCGAGGCAGTCAGGGTGCTCGAGGAAAAGGGCTTCCGCAGTGCGGTCTTCGAGTGTGTGAAAGCCTGTGCGGAAAAATCCGCTTCCCTCTGATCTGTGAGGAGGCGAAACGATGTCTGCTGACAGCCCGGACTCCCGAAAGGACCGGCTGTCTTCAGTTCAGTGAATGAGGAAGAATCAATCAGACCAGCAAACAATATGGGAGGATAAAATGGAAAGAGATACAAAGTGCATACAGGCCGGATATGAACCTAAAAACGGCGATCCCAGAATGATTCCGATCATTCAGAGCACAACATTCAAATATGATACCAGCGAAGATATGGGCAAGCTGTTTGACCTTGAGGCGGAAGGATACTTTTACACCAGGCTGCAGAACCCCACAAACGATATGGTCGCGGCCAAAATCGCTGCCCTTGAGGGCGGCACCGCCGCAATGCTGACCTCTTCCGGCCAGGCTGCTTCCTTCTTCTCCGTTTTCAACCTTGCAGGCTGCGGAGACCATGTGGTTGCTTCTTCCACCATTTACGGCGGCACATTCAACCTCTTCAATGTCACCATGCGCCGCATGGGTATCGATTTTACTTTTGTGGATCCGGACTGCTCCGACGAGGAACTTGAGGCCGCTTTCCGTCCCAATACCAAGGCTGTCTTCGGCGAGACGATCGCCAATCCCGCTCTGATCGTCTTTGATATTGAGCGCTTCGCCGCAGCCGCCCACGCCCATGGCGTCCCGCTCATTATCGACAATACTTTTGCGACGCCCATCAACTGCCGCCCCTTCGAGTGGGGAGCGGATATTGTCGTACATTCCACGACCAAGTACATGGACGGGCATGACGCAGCTGTCGGCGGATGCATCGTGGACAGCGGAAAATTTGACTGGATGGCCCACGCTGACAAATTCCCCGGTCTGACCACTCCCGACGAGTCCTACCACGGAATCACCTACGCTGAGCGTTTCGGAATGGGCGGCGCCTATATCACAAAGGCAACTGCGCAGCTGATGCGCGATCTGGGATCGATCCAGGCTCCCATGAATGCTTTCTTCCTCAACCTGGGGCTTGAGTCCCTGGCGGTCCGCATGCCCAGACACTGCGAGAACGCCCAGAAGGTCGCGGAGTTCCTCGAGGGACATGAGAAGGTTGAATGGGTCAACTATCCCGGACTTCCTTCCAACAAATATTATGAGAGGGCCAAAAAGTACATGCCCAACGGGACCTGCGGTGTCATTTCTTTCGGAGTGAAGGGCGGACGCGCGGCAGCGGAAGAGTTCATGAAGCATCTGAAAGTAGGCATGATCGCCACTCACGTGGCGGACGCCCACACCTGCGTGCTGCATCCCGCTTCCTCCACACACCGCCAGCTCTCTGATGAAGAACTTAAGGCGGGCGGCGTCACCCCGGATCTGATCCGTTTCTCCTGCGGTCTCGAGAGCTCGAAAGACCTGATCGAAGATCTCGCGCAGGCTCTGGACGCGATTTGATCTTCACATTTTCCGCCATGTCGAAGCGCTTTTGCGCTGAGACACCCGAGGAGAAATCCGCGGAGGCGGTTTCTCCGATGGGATCCGCGGAGGTTTGCGGCGCTTCGACGCAAACCTCCGGAGAGAAAAATCATGCATCGGCATTATTTTTCTCTCTTGTTTCAACCATGATGGATAAGGCAGCCCGGAGGTTCTTTTGTCCGGGCTGCTCCAATCTGCAAACATGTTTAATGTATGAGGTTAGATAAACACCATGGCACAGGATAACAAAATTTATGTGACAGGACATTTGAAGCCGGATACTGACTGCATCGCCTCCGCAATAGGCTATGCCTTTTATAAGCGTGCCCTGGGGCTGGATGCGGTTGCCTGCAGACTGGGACGCGTGAATCTGGAGTCCAAATATCTTCTGAAAAGATTTCAATTTTCCAAGCCGCTTCTTCTGAAGACAGCCAAGGTGAGAATGGATGAAATTGATCTCGACGAACCTCTGTCCATAACCTCCGACACATCGATCCTGGAGACGATGCAGAGGATGGAAGAGACCGGAAGGGAATCCTTCGCGGTGACAGACCGGGAGGGTGTGCTGACGGGTTGGATCTCCAAGACAGATATAGCGAAACTGGCCCTGGGCGATACCGAAACGACCCGGGAAATGCTGCAGAAGACATCTGCGGAATACTTTGCCAAAGCGGTCAACGGGACAGTCATTTATGATGATCCCGAAAGAGATATCAGCGGAATCATCGGTATCCTGACCCGTAATGAAGGTCATACACTGATCGAGTGTGATCCGCAGAGAAAGATTGTGATCACAGGCAATGAAAAACTGGGTATGCTGGAACTGATCAGACAGGGCACGGGGATGCTGGTCCTTCTGTATACAAAGGAGGTCGATCCCGAGGTGCTGAGTCTTGCGCAGGAGAATCATTGTCCGATCATTGTCTCCGGATACAGCGCCATGAATACCAGCCGCTATCTTTATCTGGCGTCTCCGGTCAGCCTGATCATGAGAGAAAAAGTGACCGCCTTCCACAGTCATGAACTGGCAGATGACGTCAACAAGAAAATGGCTGCCACCCGTTTCCGCTCTTATCCTGTCGTGGACAAGAAGAATCTTCTGATCGGCTATGTCTCCCGGTATCAGATCATGAATTATCACAATAAGAAGCTGATCCTGGTCGATCACAACGAGTTTCAGCATTCGGTGGATGGAATCAGCAGGGCACCGGTTCTGGAAGTCATCGACCACCATCGGGTCGCTGATTTTTCCACTCCCAGGCCGGTCGACTTCCGCAATGAGATCGTCGGAGCGACATCCACGATCATCGCAACGATTTTCCGGGAAAACATGATTCCTTTTTCCAAGGAAATGGCGGGGCTTCTGCTGGGCGGCATCCTGTCTGCCACAGTCAACCTGCAGGCACCCACGACCACCCGCAGGGATATTGAGACAGCGAATATTCTGGCGGCGGTTGCGGATCTTCGCCTGGATGAATTTTCCAAAGAGATGTTCTCGATGGATACAGAGGTCCGGGACAAGATGATCGCAGAGATGATCAGTCATGATATGATCTTCGAGGATATTCTCGGAATCCGTGTTGTATTCGGACGCGTCAATGTCTCTGACATAGAGACCTACCGGGAGGATCCTCTTGACATTCATATGAGGCTTGAGGACTACTGCCGGAGCCGTGAACTGGATCTCTGTATCCTGGCCTTTGTATCGGCGCTGGAAAACGGCTGTATCCTGTTTTGTGCAGGCGATAAAGAGAAGTGGGCCCTGGAAGCATATCCCAACAAACCCGGTGAGGCCAACAGTTTTCAGGAGGGTGTCGTTTCCCGGACCTCGCAGATCATTCCCACAGTCACAAAAGTCATCCGGAAGTATATGTCGTGACCCGGGAAAAGCTGCCGGCAGGAAGGACACCCTGTGCGAAACAGGCCGGCAGGAAAGGCACCGATCCATATGGGGAATAAGGAGAGAGAAGATTGAACAGCAGGAAATATTGCATCATGGATATGGATGGAACGATCGTTGATTCCATGCCCTACTGGAACAGGCTGAGTCCGGATTATCTGAATTCAAAGGGGATTGAGGGAGACTTCGATGACCTGATGGCCAGGATCAAGACCATGACCATGCCGGAGGCCTGCGTTTTTCTGAAACAGCAGTTCAATCTCGAGGAAGAACCGGAGAAGATACAGGAACAGCTCGGGGAAGTGATGCGCGGACACTATGAGAAGGATATTCCGCTGAAAAAAGGTGTGCGCAGTTCTCTGGAGAAAATGCGCGGGAACGGAGCGACGCTTTGTATTGTCAGTGCGACAGCATCCCCCCTGGTCAGGCTCTGCCTTGAACGCCTTGGCGTATGGAATCTGTTTTCTTTCGCGTTGAGCTGTGAGGATGTCGGGTACGGGAAAGACCGACCGGATGCCTTTCTTGAGGCGGCCCGCAGAATGGGAGCCCGCCCGGATGAGACCGCTGTCTATGAGGACGCGGGACTCGCGATCCGGACGGCAAAGGCAGCAGGCTTTTATACGGTGGGCGTTTTCGACAGATATTGTGAGAACTGGGAGGAGATTGTCCGCACAGCAGATGAAGTGATCACAGAATGGGGCTGCTGAAGGGCTGACCTGCCGTACAGGCGAAAGCAGGGCTGACCTGCCGTACAGGCAGGCCCTGCTTTCGCCTGACAAAATGTGTCAGCCTGTCATTCTGCGCATAATATTGCTGCCTTCTGTCCTGAGCCATTTCTGCCGTTCTTTATAATCGGGTATGACTTTCGCGACTTCTGCCCAGAATTTCGGAGAATGATTCATTTCCTTTCTGTGACACAGTTCATGGACAACTACGTAGTCCAGAATATCGGGCGGAGCGAGCATGAGCAGACAGTTAAAATTGAGATTTCCCTTTGAGGAACAGCTGCCCCAGCGGGTCCTCTGATTGCGGACAGTGATCCGCCCGTAGGTCACTCCTACAAGGGGGGCGAAGTGGGCGACCCGGCCGGGAATTACCCGGAGCGCCTCATCCGCCAGCTTTTGAATATCATCCATCGTGAGGGGCTGAACCGGCGACGCCGCGTTCAGCTCTTTTTCTTTGCGGACTTTTTCAAGATGCTTGTGGAGCCAGGCGGAATTCTTGCGGACAAAGGCGGCAATTTCCTGCAGAGTGACGTGCCTGGGAGCCCTTACGATCACCTGACCATCATTTTTGACCTGCAGTGATAAGGTCCGCCTGGAGCTCCGGATAATGCGGATTGCAGACAGATCCGGATCAGAGGAGGAAGTATTGAGGGAGGAATTGCCCCGGGGGTTGATCGTATTCATAGAAATGACTCTCCATTCGTTAAAAGGTATTCATTTACAAAGATTCATTAGCAGGCAATCATTGACCAGGATTTACTTACAGACATTTATTGACAAAAACACATTGGCAGGCATTTTTCCGGAAGGGTTTCTTTGAAAAAGCGCCCGAACTACAAAAACGGCAGGATGCTCTGGAACTGCATCCTGCCGCCTGTGCAATCTTTGAACGTAGAGAACAGAAGTGTGAATCCTGATCCTTCAGCTTTTCAGCTGAGAAGCATTAGTTATAAGTATAAGTTGTGTAGATATAGAATGTTCCCGAATAATATCCGGATCCGGGTTCAGGAACAGAGCAGAACTTTCCGTTCCGTTTTATCCTCGTTACGACCCGCAGATAGTAATTGGTATACTTTTTGAGCTTTTTGCCCTTGTATCTCTTGATCGTAGCGGAAGTGGCTGTCGCCTTCTTGGCAGTGGACTGATTCCAGCGCCAGCTTCCGTAGGGATTGGTGGTCAGGAAAATATTGTAGCCGCTGGAACCGTAGATGGGATTCCATTTGACCTTGACCTTGTTGCTTCCGGACAGCTTTCCGCTGAGAGTGCGGGGCCAGGGAGTGATGAATACGTAGTTTGACCAGGGGCTGTAGGCAGTGATTTTGCTGGAGTTCCGGGAGAGCTTGATCGCCCTTACCTGAACCTGATAAACATGGTTATAAGCGAGATCATTGATGTCCAGAACATTGTAGACATAATACTGATATGTGTGCTTATAATGAGAGTTGTTCGTGTAGGTCCACTTGATTTCGTATCCGTCAGCATTGCTGACCTTATTCCAGCCGATCCTGCAGGATGTGAACTTCTTGTTGTTCCATCTTACAAAATGGCAGTTGGCAGGCCTTGCCAGGGCTGCTTCTGCAGTAGTAACAGAAAAAGTGCCCGTCAGCAGAACCGCAATCAGAAGACCTGCGGCAAAGCGTTTAATAGTATTGAGCATTTTGGTATTCCTCCGTGGCAGGTTTTTATAATCTTTATTATTATATATCTTCTTATTTAAAAACTCAACCGGGTTTTAAGAAATATGATGAATATGATGCGCCCCGGAAAGGGGACTTTGGAGGGGACGGTTCGGAGACAAAGAACCGTCCCCTGTCTCCGAACCTGCTTTTTTTGTGGACAGCATGGGAAAGGTGTGGTATGATATCAGGTGCTGGGAACAGAAAACGTTGTTTTCCGGCGTCACAAGCACACGCACTCGTAGTCTAATGGATAGAACGGAGGCCTCCGACGCCTTTAATGCAGGTTCGATTCCTGTCGAGTGCACTGAGAGGCGGAAGGTTTTCCTTCCGCTTTTTCTTTTATTTCAACAATGTCTTTAAACAGAGGATTCCGGCTGCAGAGGTTCAAAAATATCTTGTGGAAAATGTATGTCCGATCTGCCCGGAAGGGTATTTTTTCCGGTTGGAATATCGTTTTATTGTCCAGTCCTTTTCTAAAATATTGTTAAAACTTTTTCCTGAAACTATTCATGTCCGCGGCTGTATTCCATTGTGCATTATTGATGATTTAAGTCTTTTTTAATATATTATCTTCACGATTTTTTACAATACTACTTGATATTTACCCTGTATATACTGTAGAATGATATTTGACAAAAATCTGACGACTAATTTTATTGAACGGATAAGGGTAAGTCAGATTGTTGCGTATAATCTATTAATAGATATTAGGAGGAACGAAAATGGCAGTTAAAGTAGCAATCAATGGATTCGGTCGTATTGGTCGTCTGGCATTCCGTCAGATGTTTGGCGCAGAGGGATTCGAAATCGTAGCAATCAACGATCTGACCTCCCCCGAGATGCTTGCACATCTGCTGAAGTATGACAGCACACAGGGCAGATATGAGAAGGCTGACACTGTGACCTTCGGCGAGGATTCCATCACTGTCGACGGCAAGGAAATCAAGATTTATGCTAAGGCAAACGCAGCTGAGCTTCCCTGGGGCGAGATCGGCGTAGACGTTGTCCTGGAGTGCACAGGCTTCTATACCTCCAAGGCTAAAGCACAGGCTCACATCGATGCAGGCGCAAAGCATGTCATCATTTCCGCTCCTGCAGGCAATGATTTGCCTACAATCGTTTACAATGTAAACCACCAGACTCTGACCAGCGATGACAAGATCATCTCCGCTGCATCCTGCACAACCAACTGCCTGGCTCCCATGGCTAAGGCTCTCAATGATCTGGCTCCCATCAAGTCCGGTATCATGTGCACAATCCATGCTTACACCGGCGACCAGATGACTCTTGACGGACCTCAGAGAAAGGGCGACAAGAGGCGTTCACGCGCTGCAGCTATCAACATCGTTCCCAACAGCACCGGCGCTGCAAAGGCTATCGGCCTTGTTATCC
>JAUNEM010000216.1 GCA_030525515.1 Eubacteriales bacterium | reverse complement strand
ACAATCATTCGGGTTATTCAGATAATTAGTCAAATTAATATTCAGTGACAAATGAAAGACGCGTCCGGGGAAAGCTGATTTCCCGGGACGCGTTGTGTTTTAATGAAAAAACTCCCCGTAAAAGGGAGGATGCCAGGCACCTGGGTGCCTGGCATAGTTATGAAAAAGTTATTCGTAAGCCTGCTGCATTGGCGACGATTTTATAAGCTTGTGTTTTTTTGTGCTTCAGCTTATAAACAGAGTATATTTGTAAAAAATGGACTGATAATGAGAAGCAATTTAAGAAACGTTAAATAAAATGTGAACAAATTTTTAACAGCATTACGATAGCACTACAAACCTTTTCGGGTGCGGGCGCAGCTCGTAATCGTATTTCTTCTTTACATGGGTGTCTCACAATCGCTATAATAACAACTATGTTAAAAGCAGTCTATTTTTTTATAAATGACGTTTCCGGATGCGGGGGACACGGATCTGTGCCCGGGGAAGTAAAGCGTGCGGTCTGCGTCCTGAGGGCCGGGGGATTGGACAGCGGAATTCTCTCCGCAGAGGATTTCCCTTTCCGGTTACAGGAGGCTGTATCTATACAGCCGGAGAATACGCTGATTCTGTGTGACAGCGGCGAGAGAATCCGGACGCTTCAGAAGATGGGCTTTTGTACCGCCGGGTATTCTCACGCGGGAAACGGGTCTGAACAATTCCGCGGAGTCTCCTACATTATTCAGGAACCGGATCTGGTGGATTTCGACAGCTACGAGAAGATTTATGAGCGCGGGGCGGGGCTTCCCTGGACGATCCTGAAGACCAGGCGGTGTCTGGTGAGGGAATTCACGGTGGATGACCTGGAGGGAATTTATTCCCTTTACGACGACAGGGCCCGCATGTTTCTGGAGCCTCCTTCTGAGGATCGCGCTCACGAGCGGGAGATCCTCAAGGCTTATATAGAGCGCATTTACGGACTGTACGGGTTCGGCCACTGGGCAGTGCTGGCGATGGATCCGGCTGCGCCCGGGACGACGGATGCGGCCACATCAGGGACGATGAATCCGCTGGCGCCGGGAACCCTGATCGGACGCATAGGCTTTTCCGCAGTGACCGCGGATAAGGAAGCACAGGCTGCAGCCCTGGGTGTCAGCGGAATCGATGCCGACTTCGGCTTCCTGGTCGCGGCTTCGTGCCGCGGGACTGGAATCGCGCAGGAGGTCTGCGAGGCGCTGCTGCGATATGGATTTGAATGCCTTGGCTTTTTGCGGGTGAGCGCGGATGCGGATCCCCGGAACGGGGCTTCGATCCGGCTGCTGCAGAAACTGGGATTCACAGCGGTCGGACGGGCGGACGGCAAAATCTTTTTTATCTGCGACGCGTGAGAGAACGTTTTTCATTGAGGGACCGCTTTTTAATCGGCTGAGCTGCCCGGCAAAATATCCGTCTTTGCGGCAGCTTGTCCGCTGTTTATTCAATGTAATCGATGCAAAATTTTTAATATAGAAATACAGGAGGTATATACAATGATCAATCGGGAATACCTTGCCATGCTTGAAAACAAGTCCGTGATCCGTGAGCTGTCTGAGTACGCGAACGCGCGCGGAAAAGAAATCGGTTATGACAACGTATTTGACTTCAGTCTGGGGAATCCCTCTGTGCCGGCACCGGACAGCTACAGGGATGCCGCGGTCAGGCTTCTTCAGGAGGAGAAACCTCTGGAGCTTCACGGCTACAATCCCACGCAGGGCGACCCCAGGGTCAAGGAAAGAGTTGCAGCTTCCCTGAACGCTCGCTTCGGAATGTCTTATAACGGGAATCTGATCTTCCCCACATCGGGTGCCGCGGGAGCCATCGCCCACGCCATCCGCTGCGTGACAGAACCCGGAGAGGAAGTCATTGTATTCGCTCCGTATTTTTCGGAATATGACCAGTACATCGGAGGCGCAGGCGCCAAAATCCGTGTGGTCGCGATGAAAGCGGATGATTTCCAGATCAATTTCGAGGCCGCGGAGGCCGCCTTCAATGAGAAGACAGCAGCGGTCCTGATCAATACACCCAACAACCCCTCGGGAGCGGTCTATACGGAGGAGACTCTCAGCCGCCTGGCAGCAATGATGGAACAGAAGTCTGCTCAGTTCGGGCACACTATTTTCCTGATTTCCGATGAACCTTACCGCGAGATTGTCTTCGATGGAAGGAAGCAGCCCTATCCCGCCAAATTCTATCCGCACACGCTGACCTGCTACTCCTTCTCCAAGTCGCTGTCTGTTCCCGGCGAGCGTATCGGTTACGTAGCGGTCTCCCCGGACTGCGAGCAGGCGGACAAGATGGTTCCCATGATGGGACAGATTTCCAGAGGAACCGGCCACAACTGCCCGTCCTCTCTGCCCATGCTGGCGGCAGCCTTCTGCCTGGAGGACACGTCCGACCTCTCAGTCTATGAGACCAACATGAACCTGCTCTATGACACATTCAAAGAGCTCGGATTCACGGTTCCCCGCCCCGGCGGCACCTTCTATATCATGCCCAAAGCGCTTGAAGACGACGCGGTCGCCTTCTGCAAAAAGGCCCTGAAATATGATCTGGTCTTCGTTCCCGGAGACGGATTCAAAGCACCCGGCTTCTTCCGCGTGGCATACTGCGTCGATACCGAAAAGGTAGAGCGCGCGCTTCCCGCGATCCGCCGCTTTGTGGAGGCTGAATATCCCGACAGGTAAAAGCAGAGACAGCAAGGGAAACTTCAGGGAAAAGCCGTGATCCGGACCGGTGAAACGGAAGCCGGCTCCGGACTCCGCGACAGAAATCCGGGAGATGAATCCGGGAGACCGGAGAGTAACCCGATACGGTATTTGCACCAAGGAGAATAGTTGAATGACTGAATTGATAAAGGCCGCGCTGTACGGACTGGTGGAAGGAATCACGGAATGGCTGCCGGTCAGCAGCACGGGTCACATGATTCTTCTTTCAGAGTTTGTGACGCTCCGCGTCTCCACTCTTTTCTGGCAGATATTCCTTGTCGTGATCCAGCTGGGCGCGATCATGGCGGTCGTGATCCTCTACTGGAAGACAATCTGGCCGATCCGCCGCAATCCCGGGAGCGGGAAGCTGGAGATCGACAGAGATATCATTTCACTTTGGAAAAAGGCAATCATAGCCTGTCTGCCCGCAGCGGTAGTGGGCATCCTGGCCGATGACTGGCTGGACGCGCATTTTTACAATTGGGTCGTCGTTTCCATCATGCTCATCGTGGTGGGCATTGCCTTTATTTTCATCGAAAACCGGAATTCCGGTAAAAAACCTGTCACCAGAAAGCTTCGCGACCTGACCTATAGGGAGGCGCTCATCATCGGGCTCTTTCAGCTGATTGCGGCGATCTTTCCGGGAACCTCCCGCTCGGGAGCGACCATCCTGGGAGGCATTATGATCGGAGTGTCCAGAACAGTGGCTGCCCAGTTTACTTTTATCCTGGCAATTCCGGTCATGTTCGGCGCAAGCCTTCTCAAGATCGTGAAATACGGACTGTTTTTTTCCGGAATGGAATACGCGATCCTGGCAGTGGGCATGATCGTAGCTTTCGTTGTCTCGGTACTGGTCATCCGCTTTCTGATGAGCTATATCCGGAAACACGACTTTAAGGCGTTCGGCTGGTACAGGATCATCCTGGGACTGGTTGTGATCATTTATTTTGTCTTTGTACAGAGGTAATGCTGGCGGCTTGGAAGCGCAGGCCTTTTTGTACAAAGTACTATGAAAAAATGAAAGAAAAAGCCCAATATATGGGAAAACTGTTAATACCCGCCGCATGGTTTTATGTTACAATAGAGAATAGTGGCGCAATGTAAAAAACCGGTGCTGCATCCGGTGCGCGGGTATTGAAAAAGTTTCTGTAGGCTTATTTACGGCAGAACTATGGCCAATAGGAGGAAGAAAATGGCTAACAACAAGAGAAGAAGAAATAATAATCCTAAGCCTGAACAGGCTAAGGTCCAGGCAGCTCCCGCTGAAGAGGCGGAGATGCCGGAAGTTGATGAGAAGCCGGCTGCCGCTGAGAAGGCTGCTGCTGAGAATAAATCTGCTCCTGAAAAGAAGGCTGCTTCTGCTGCTTCAGCAGCTGAGATAAATAAGCAGCGCAAGGAAAACCGCCAGAATGCTCTCCTTCTGATCGGAGTCATCGCCTTCCTTGCAGTGGTCGGTCTTGTGATCTGGATCACATCCGGCTCCGGTGACAAGAAGGACCAGGAGCCTGTGGCTGCTGCCGCAGGCACAGCGGAAATTGCCGCAGCTGATACGACGGCCGTACCGGTAGCGGAAGAAGAACAGCCTGTCGAGGGCGAAGAGGCTGAAGGCAAGGCTGAAGCAGTTGAGAATGTAGAAGACGCGGACGCTGCGGAAGCCGAAGGCCAGGAAGCTCTGGTTCTTGAGGATGTGGACGCGGAAGCTGAGGCAGCTGAAGGCCAGGAAGCTGAGGCAG
>JAUNEM010000215.1 GCA_030525515.1 Eubacteriales bacterium | reverse complement strand
CCTGATCAAGATCGTTCCCGACAATAAGGCCAAGGTCATCGTCCGCTGCCACAACACCCAGAAGGGCGCGGAAGCCCGCAAGAACTGTACTGTTGCCTGCATCGGCTGCGGCATGTGCCAGAGAACCTGCAAATTCGACGCCATCCACGTCGAAAACAACCTTGCCACCATCGATCACGAAAAGTGCAAGAAATGCGGCATGTGCGTTGTGAAGTGCCCTACCGGCGCGATCCAGGATCTCCTCCATACGCCCGAGCAGCTTGATAAGATCAAGACCAGCCTTGCGGCAATGGAAGCAAAGGAAGCTGAGAAGAAGAAAAAGGCTGCTCTTGAGGCAGCAGAAGCGAAGAAAGCGGCTGCAGCAAAGGCATAATCCCTTGCCTGCTGTAAAAGCCTGTTTTCAATTCTGATCAGAGTATAAAAGTATAAAAAAGAGAACCGTCTGTATTCACCATGCAGGATCATTTGGTGAATACAGGCGGTTTTTTCGATGACACGGACCGTGTAATGTATTTTTCCGCCTTACGGCGGACATGGGCCGGTCGGGGGTAGAGGGCGGCAGGGCCGCCTCTACCCTATTAGCATGTGCCTGTCATATTCTTTTGGATTATTTAGCGGGAACGAACGCCGGGATCATTCCCGGAAGAGTTTTACCTGGAGCACGCCGGGAAGGGCTTTGTCTGAATTATTCCCGGAAGAGCTTTACCGGGATCCGGTCCAGCAGGATCGTGCCGCCGATCCCTACAATGATCCCCGCAGCCATACCTGAAATGATCAGAACGGGCAGGTAATGGATCAGCTGGGGGCCGGAGACTGCGAGAATGGCGACGCAGAGCTGGCCGATGTTGTGGAAGACACCGCCTGCCGTACTGACGCCAATGACTGAAAACAGGTTGGTTTTCTTCAAGAGGTACATGACCAGAAAACTTGTCACGCTTCCGGCGAGAGAGTAGAGGGCGGCGAACATTCCGCTGAACAGAAGTCCCGCCAGGAAAACACGGATCAGGTTTGCGGCAAAAGCGTATCTGGCATCCAGACGGTAGAGGATGATCAGGGGGACCAGATTTGCCAGTCCCAGCTTAATGCCAGGGACACCGGCATTAAAAGGCACCAGGGCCTCTACGTAAGAAAAAATGAGGGCCAGGGCGGCGAGAAGGCCGGTCAGAGCCACTCTGCGGGCGCTGACATGTGTGCTGACATTTGCGCCGGTGCCCTTCCCCGTCCCTGATCCGGAAGAAAGTCCTGAAGATGATTCTGAAGGAGGGGGAGATGTGTGATTTTGTTCTGAAACTGTCTTATTTGACGATGGCATCGATGGCTTCATCATCCTCACCTCCCTCTCCATTTCCTATAATCTCCACGATCACGTAATTGGGCAGGCAGACAATTATCTCCCCTTTGTCCGAAATCTCTCCTGTATGGACACAAATCTGGTTCTTGCAGTTGGAATAGTCCATATGAACGATTCCGTCCTGAATGACCACTACGTTGCGGTGCCCTTCCCGCACAATTTCTATTTCCGCATTCTTATCCAGAGGATAGGTGCCGAATTCCTCGCCGTTTGAAATGATTCGGACCATCTCTTTGCCCTCTGCAGGGCGCGGGAAGGAGAACGCAGAGAGCAGAGCAGCTGCTGCAAATATAAAAAAGAGTAAAAAATCCGCTTTTCGCAGAGAAAGGTTCATGAATACTAATCCTCATGCTGTCGGGGCGCAGACTGCCGCCAGCGGGCGGGTTCGACGCCTCTCTATGTTGATCTGACTATGATGGCTGTCTTATCCGGGCGCAAAAAAACATGCTGACAGCCTGTAAGAGCAGTATACTTGTCCGCTTCCGGCGGGACTGCTGCTGCCACCGCCTGCCACGGCATTGGCCAAAAAGAAATCAGGGAGGAAAACTCCTCCCTGATTATAGCAGAATCTGTGAAAAGTGAAACTCCAACCGGACAGGACGGTATGTTCATGTCCGGAAAGTCCGGAAAACATTTTTGATTTCGCTGTTTACTTAGAAAAAGTGCACGCTTATACAGTCAACAGCTTTCCTGCCCGGGGTCAGTGCTCGTCACACCATTGAACGGCACTGTCGCTGGCGATCTTGCCGAATACAACAATATCCGCCACGGCATTTCCGCCGATGCGGTTGCCGCCGTGTACACCGCCTACAACTTCGCCTGCCGCAAAGAGACCGGGGATGGTATTGCCTTCGGTATCGATGACTTCAGCGCTTGTGTCGATATGGACACCGCCCATCGTGTGGTGGATACCGGGAGCGATCTTGATCGCGTAATAGGGGGCCTGGCTCAGATCTTTATCCATTCCGGTGGTTCGTCCGAAATCCGGATCTTTCTTATCTGCGACATACTTGTTCCAGTTGTTGAGTGTCTCGGCAAGGGTCTTGGGATCCACATCGATCTTTTCCGCAAGGTCCTCGATCGTTTCACCTTCTACGGTGATGCCGGTGGAAATATATTTCTCCGTGGCCTTGAGCCCTTCGCGAAGTCTCTGGTCAAAGATAATATAGGCGTAGCTTCCGGGCTGCTCCAGTTCCGCTGCGGAGACAACATCTCTGGTGAGGAGCTCGTCGGTAAATCTCTTTCCGTCCTGATTGACCAGGATCGCGCCGTCGCCGCGGACGCTCTCCGTGATCAGCATGCTGGTCTTCTGTTCAACAGTGGGATGGAGCTGGATCTGGTCGATATCAACAAGGTCTGCTCCGACTTTCTCTGCCATCACGATGCCGTCGCCGGTCACGCCGGGCGCGCTGGTGGTGACAGTACCTTTCAGGTCTTTGCGGTACTGGACGATCATGTCTTCATTGTTGCCGAAACCGCCTGTTGCCAGGATCACGGCTTTGGCATTGATCGTGTAATTGGTATCCCTGCTCTCGGCCTTGACACCGGTGATAACTCCGTCTTTGGAAATAAGTTCGGTTGCTGTCGTATTGTACATGACGTCGATACCGAGCTCATTTACCTTTTTGAGCATGGAAGTAACGAGAAAAGCACCTACACCGGAGCCGTCTTCGGGAGCATGGATACGGGCATTGGTCGCTCCGCCGGAGAAGGATACCTTGGGAAGAGGGGCGCCGATGGAATCGAGCCAGTCGATCCCTTCAGCGGAATTCTCCGCCATAGTTTCGACGAGAGCCCTGTCGTTGATGTTGTGGCCGCCTTCCATAGTATCCTCTACGAACTGCTCCACACTGTCCTCGATTCCCTGCTCAGCCTGGTAGTGGGTCTCCGCGGCATTCATACCGCCGGTGGCTTTCGTTGTATTGCCGCCTGCATAGGGCATCTTCTCGAGAAGGATCACGTCCTTGCCCGCCTGCCTGGCATTGATGGCTGCTGTCATGCCTGCACCGCCGGCACCGATAATGACAATATCTGTTTTCAGTTTCTTGTTCTGTTTTTCGGCAACGGGTTCTTCCTTTTTATCCGGGAAGGCACTTATGTCTGCACCGGCATCCTTCATGGCCTTTTTCGCGGCAGCGAGGATAGCGTTGCTGGTGACTGTCGCGCCGCTCAGGGCATCCACCTTGGGGCTCTGAGCTTCCATGATGCGGTCGTCAAGCATCTCTACAGCGAAGGAACCGATATTTTCGGTTTCATCATCACCTTTGATCTCCACTTTCTCGATCGCCTTTTCCGTTACTTCCAGAGTGACTGTCACATCTCCGCCGAAGCCTTTTGCTGTCTCCGTGTAGGTCCCGGGGATAAACAGATCACCCTCTGCAGCTTTGGGGCCGGTGGAAACTTCTTCCCCTCCGGCCTGTGCAAGTGCCTCGGCTGCGGCAAGTTTTACGGCGTCACTGGTAAAGGTGGCGCCCGTCACAGTGTCAACATCTGCATTTTGTTTTTCCAGAATTGCTTTTTTCAGAAGAGGGATGGCAGCGCCGCCCACATCGGGTGTTTCCTGGGCGCCGGTTATGGTCAGATCCTTGATTCCTCCCTGTTCGCCGATCTCTACCGTGACTTCGACAGGTCCCTCAAAGCCGTCCTCTACAGCGGTATATGTGCCCGGCGTATAAGAGCCTGCAACATTTTCGTCCACGGAGAAGGCAGTGGTGGCCAGATAGAAGTCAATCCCCAGAGCCAGGACAGCGCCTATGGCGCCCATAAAGAGAATGCTGGCAAGGCCGCTTCTGTCAAATAGATTTTTCATTGTACTTTTCATCACCCCTTTCTGAAATGACAGGGCAGTTTCATTTGGCTGCCCATTAAAGATTGTGACTGACTGTTCTGCATACAATCGAAGGATCGATCATAATCGGATGCGTGAAAAGAAGCTGCTGTGATGATGAGCAGGAAGCAGGTTTCACAGGAAGAACAGTTGGCCGGACCGCACACTGACAGGACGTTTGTAAATAATCGTTGAGAGCGAGAATTTGCAAACGTCTATGCTGCGATTTTGTTAAACAAATTATCTCAAACTGTATATACAGTGTCAAGAATCACAACATACCGGGCACAGCAT
>JAUNEM010000214.1 GCA_030525515.1 Eubacteriales bacterium | reverse complement strand
GAGAGCCGGAATACGGAGCAGCCGGAAACGGAAAACCGGAAAAAGAGGGCAGATGGTGGTCAGGAGAGCCAAAAACATGCTATAATTAAATACTATCCTGTGAGGACAGAAATAAGACATTTTGATACGTACATCAAAAGAACTGGTGTGAAATATATGAAATTCAGATTACCTGATTTTGAAAATTTAATAGGCAAATCGGACAATTACGGAGATAGAGAGCCCGATTCCCCCGGCGGAGCCGGGGAGGAGTCCCTCCGCGGGGAACGTGACTACCAGGAGGGGAGAGCTTTTTTCCGTGAGCCCCAGGATGAGACCGGGCAAGGGACTTACAGCCAGTCCCCTTCATCGGCCGAAGAAACCGTTTCCGCTTCTTCCGCTTCTTCCGCCCGCGGCGGAGAAGAATATGCCGGCGGCGTACCCGGAACAGGAGAGGCGGGAGGGACCGGCTCCTCTTATTCTTCAGGAGAAACAGGCCCTGTGAATTCCGCGAGGACAGGCGGACCGCCTCCGAAGCGCCCGACTAACCTTCGAGCCATGCTGACCGGCTACATGGTCTGGGCAGTTGTGATCCTCGTGGTGTGTATCCTTCTGGAGCTCTTTTTCTTTAACAACAGTCACTGGCATGCTCCGGCAGACAGGCAGCTGACAGACAGAGCGCTGACATCGGGAGAGAACACGGAGTCATCGGAGGACGGTGAAGAGGATTCCGAAAGCGGGCAGGACACCGCGGACGGATTCGTGGTCTCCCTGGGGGACGGTCTGGAGCAGTCTGAATACGGAACCTACCTGGTCACCGACCCGGAGAAGGCGTATCTGACACTGAGCGAGATCAACGCGGAGGTTGAGACGCTCTACCTGAATGTTGTGGACCCGGCGGCGCCGGATGTCCACTACTCTATTCGATTTACAGATGCTGCCAACGCGGATCTGAGAAGCCTGCACGAGAGGGCTGTGGTCAGCGGGGTGCCGGAGAGCCGTTATGTACGGCTTCATTTCACCGGGACCACACGCACTATGCGGATTTGTTTTAATGCCCCGGAGGGTGAGGAGCTTCATATCCGAAGGATCCATATCAATGTCCCGATTCCTTTGTTCTTCCACCTGGAAAGAGTCCTGTTTATCTGGCTGATCGGGATGCTGCTGGTCATTTTCGGACCGCGCTCCTGGGTGTACATCACACGTCTTGACCTTAGGGAAGGAAGGCAGAGATTCCTGGTGACAGCTGTCCTGCTCATCAATATCATCGCCACCGCTTCGGCGACGCAGGCGGCGGACCCCAATGTGTGGAGGGAACTGCGCGATGAGAGGGACTACCAGGAAAAGGAATATGAGCTGTACGCGGAAGCCCTCCTCAAGGGGCACACATGGCTGGACATCCGGCCTCCGCGCTACCTCACGAGAATGAGAAATCCTTACGACAGGTATCAGAGGGATGCCATGGCGGCCCAGTATGAAGAGAAGGTCCTTTGGGACGCGGCCTACTACAACGGCAGGTATTATGTCTATTTCGGTATTGTGCCCGCCCTGATCTCCTTCGTTCCCTATCGGCTGGTGACCGGAAAGGCGCTTCCCACATGGAAGGCGGTTCAGAGCATGTCTGTCCTGCTGTGGCTGCTGACGTTTTACTTCCTGTATGTGCTGATCAGGAAGTATTTTGGCAGGACCAGCATCGGGATTTATCTGCTGCTGGCGGAGACTTTTGTGCTCGCGTCAGGGGTCATTTACCTGGTAACTTTTCCTGTGGTATACAGTGTACCCTTCATCTACGGACTGGTGTTCACGATGGCGGGACTGTCATTGTGGATGCGCGGCTTTGACCGCAAAGGAAATCCCCATCGGCTGAGAATGGCGGTCGGCTCGGTCTGCATCGCCCTCACACTGGGATGCCGGCCTACGATGATTCTCACGGTTTTTCTCGCTTTCCCTATTTTCTGGGAAGAGATCCGCAAGGGGAGATTTTTTGTGCCCCGAAAAGAAAGTCTGCAGAACACGGCGGCGGTCATCCTGCCTTTCATTCCGGTGGGGCTTCTGCAGATGCATCTCAACAGTTCGAGATTCGGAAATCCCTTTGATTTCGGCGCGGACTACAATCTGACGGTCTACGACCTGACCAAAAAGACTTTTTCAATTGCCAAAAACATTCCCGCCCTGTTCCAGGAACTCGTGCAGCCCCTCCATATAGAGCCGCAGTTTCCCTTTATCACGGGCGTCCAGGTGAGCACCCGCTATCAGGGATACATGTTTATTGATAAGATGATCGGAGGCTTTTTCGCCCTCAACATGCTGGCCCTATTCTGCTTCTGGATCTTCCGCATCAGAAAAAAGATGTATGCGCAGAAGGTGTTCGGCATTGCAGCTGTGTCCTTTGCGCTGGCGGCGGTCCTGATTGAACTGGACGTTCAGGTCGGGGGCATCTCTCAGCGGTATATGATCGACTACGGATGGCTCCTGATGCTCTCCGCGATTCTGGCGATCCTGACAATCATGGAGACGACGGACAGGCACGGCTACTTTGCCTACCTCAAGATCATCCTTGTGCTGACCGTATTGTGTATCGGCGTCAATTATCTGAGTGTATTCAGCGACGGCCAGGCGATTTCGGTCCGCACATTCAATCCCGCCCTCTTCTACAAGATCCAGTATTACCTGACACCCATGTGATGTCAGCCCTACGCGGGACGCAGGACTCCCGGGCGGGTCTTGTAATTTGCAAGGGACTGTACCGCTTCAGTTGTGGTATCATTTTTACAGGACTATTGGAAACGCTTCCTGAAAGGAATTCTTCATGAAAAAAGTCATCATTATCGGCGGAGGACCTGCCGGCCTGACAGCCGCCTATGAACTCCTGCGGACACCGGACGAATACGAAGTGGTTGTCTTTGAGGAGGACAGCCAGGTCGGCGGCATAGCGAAGACTGTAAATTATAAAGGAAACCGGATGGATATGGGAGGACACAGGTTCTTCTCGAAAATGCCTGAAGTCAATGCCTGGTGGGATGAGATGCTGCCCCTTCAGGGCCAGCCCTCCTATGACGACAAGGTACTGTTCCGCGACTGTACGCTCACTGAGGGCGGACCTGATCCCGAGAAAGAGGACCGGGTCATGCTGCGCAGAAACCGCATCTCCCGCATCTTTTTCAACAACAAGTTCTACGATTATCCGATTTCGCTCAAGCCGGAGAATTTCACCAACATGGGACTCGGGACGACGATCGAGGCCGGATTCAGCTATCTGGGCAGCATGGTGCACAAGCGCAAAGAGGTCTCCCTGGAGGACTTTTATATCAACCGCTTCGGCAAAAAGCTGTACTCCATGTTTTTTGAGCACTACACCGAGAACCTGTGGGGGCGCCATCCCTCCCAGATGACGGCGGAGTGGGGCGCCCAGCGAGTCAAGGGCGTGTCCATTATGGCAGTCCTCAAGGACGCAGTGAGCAAGGCCGCTCATCTCAAGGGCAAAAAAGGAGAGGTCGAGACCTCTCTGATCGAAGAATTCAGCTATCCCAAATACGGCCCCGGCCAGCTCTGGGAGATCACGGCGGAGGAGATCCGCAAAAAGGGCGGCCGAATCGAAATGAATGCCTGTGTGAAAAAGATCCACAAGGGCAAAGGCCGCGTCCTCACCGGAGTCACCTGGGAGCGGGACGGCCGGACTTTTGAGGAGACCGGTGACATTTTCATTTCCTCCATGCCCATCAGGGATCTGGTGGGAGGCATGAACAATGTCCCCGAGCAGCCCGCGAAGATCGCGGCCGGCCTGCCCTACCGCGATTACATAACGGTCGGTGTCCTGGTGCCCCGCCTCAAGTTGGAAAACAAGACCCGCGTTTCGACGATCGGCAATATCGTTCCCGACAACTGGGTCTATGTGCATGACAGAAGCGTCAGGATGGGCCGCTTCCAGATCTTCAACAACTGGTCGCCCTACATGGTGGCGGATATCGAACACACAGTCTGGGTCGGACTCGAGTACTTCTGCAACGAGGGCGATGAGATGTGGACCATGTCCGACGAAGACTTCGCGAAGATGGGAATCTCCGAGATGGTGAAGATCGGCATGATCGGCAGCGAGGACGAGGCAATCGACTTCCATGTAGAGCACGTCAAAAAGGCATATCCCGCTTACTTTGACACTTACAATGAGATCGACCGCCTGCGCCGCTATCTCGACCTGATCCCCAACCTCTACTGCGTGGGACGCAACGGCCAGCACCGCTACAACAACCTGGACCACTCCATGATGACCTCCTTCGAGGCGGTCAAAAATATCCGCAGCGGAAATCCGGACCGCTCCAACATCTGGAACGTAAACACCGAGCAAACCTATCACGAGAAGAAATAAGCGCCCCGGACGGAGATCCCCAGGATGCATTTATGAAGGAGCCTGCTGCACCGGCTGACAATCAGCTGCGCGGCAGGCTCCTTTTTACGAGGAGACGAAGAACCGTCCCTTGTCTCCTTCCCAAAGGGAT
>JAUNEM010000213.1 GCA_030525515.1 Eubacteriales bacterium | reverse complement strand
TCTGTGGCTTAGTTTATGGCTGTTAATATATATGGCTTAGTTCATATGGCTGTTTGTTTACGGCTGTTTATATTCCTAATATTGATGACTGAAGAAGAGCTTCTAAAAAAGCTTCATACGGCAGGTTCGGAGGCACAGCATGAATTGGAAAAAGGTACTGTTTATTTTTAATCCGGTTGCAGGGCGTTCACAGATCAGGAATCAGCTCCTGGATATTATTGAGGTTCTGTCGGCGGCGAATTATAAGGTCGTCTGTTATCCGACCAAGGGCAGGGGTGACGCACGCATGATCACCAGGGAGAGAAAGGATGATTATGAGTATGTGATCTGTGCGGGCGGAGACGGAACTCTTGACGAGGTTGTCTCCGGGATGATGGAAAGCCAGCATAAACCTTTTGTTCCGATCGGATACATCCCCGCAGGGACGACGAATGACTTTGCGTCAAGCCTCCATATCCCTTCAGACATGAAAAAAGCTGCCGAGGCGATCACGACCGGGCAGGTTTTCAACTGTGATCTGGGGCAGTTTAATGAAATGGATTACTTCACCTACGTTGCTGCTTTCGGTATTTTCACAGGAACGTCCTATCAGACTCCCCAGGAGCTGAAAAACCAGCTGGGACATTTTGCCTATATTCTGCAGGGAGTGACTGAGCTGAGCCAGATGCGCGCCTATCATGTGCATGTCTCAGCGGACATAGTGGAGGATGGAGTTGAGAAGAGCATTGTCCTCGAGGATGAAGTTGCTTTTGGCATGATCACCAATTCCATGTCGATCGGCGGATTCCAGAATATTACCGGCGACCGTGTCGATCTTCAGGATGGACTGTTTGAGGTGACGCTCATCCGTATGCCAAAGAATCCCTTTGAACTGAGCGAGATTATCTTGGCGCTGGGTGACTCCCATATCAATACCCCTATGATCACCACCTTCAAAACATCAGAGATCAGACTGCACTGTGACGAGCGGATCTCATGGACAAAGGACGGAGAATATGCCGGCTCCCACAAAGAGGTCTTTCTCCGCAACCACCGGAAGCAGCTGCAGATTCTCGTTCCCGGTTTCGAGCTGGCCCAAATGGGGCCGCACTGACAACCGGCCTCTCAAAACCTGAGGATTTTTATCCGGCAGGAAGGAAACAGGAGTCAGGGGTTCAGGCATCAGACAGGGAAATCTGTTCCCCATTTCACGAATGAAATATATCGAGCGCCGGGCGCTGATGAGAAGTACCCGGCCTGGAAATCTGTTCCACACAGACTGACCGGTCTCCGCGCCTATGTGCTTACAGCGCACGGGCTGGGAGGCAGGGGGAGAAACAAGTTTTATGAAAAGACAAACGTCAGTGAAAAAAACAGACAGCACAGCACAGCGGGCAGACAGAATCTTTTTTTCGGCGTATTTTCTGATCATTACAGCTGCCCTTTTGTGGAGCCTTTTTCACTGTACCAGTGTTTCATGGGAAGTAAGAGAAGCGTTTTTGACCCGGGAGGGTTCCGGAAATGAAGCTTCCGGACCTGTGGAACTGCTTGACGGCACAAAGCTGGCTGTTGCCACTTTGTCCGGCGGGGAGGACGCGGACACAGCAAAGAGACCAGGCGAAAAAAGCGCCCTGCGTGGAGCGGCGCTTCTGGGCTATGAGAATACCAATGGTCTGCGCTTTCTGCAGGAGACTGTAAAGGCAGAGGTCCTGCGGGCGGACACAGGGGAGGTTCTGGGGAGCGGTGAGCTGCCGCTCAAAAACCAGACCCCTTTTTCTACGGATGAGACTATGGTCTACATTCCTTTCAGTGAACCTGTCAGGGGGACTGCGCAGGAAGACCTGGAAGTGCGTTTTTCCTCTGAGGGACTGACGCGGAACGGGATCTTTTTTTCCGGACAGAAGAAGGCGGACAGCGCGGATGCCGGAGAAGAAGGGCAGCAGACTGTGGCCGCCAGACTGTATTATGAAAAAAAATCGTGGAGTCCGGGCAACGCGGTCATCACCTGGCTCTTGGCGGCGGCGGCCGGCCTGCTCTGCATGCTGCTCCGGAGGGAGGAAATATTTCCGCTTTACCGCAAGTCTCGGCGGGCTGATAAAAAAGCAACCGGCGGCAGTCTGAACAGGGCTGAGGCCGGGAGCAGCGGAAGAGAGAGGGGCTCCGAAGGGACCCCTGCAACCGGCGGCAGTCTGAACAGGGCTGAGGCCGGGAGCAGCGGAAGAGAGAGGAACCCCGAAGGGGACCCTGCATCCGGCGGCAGCGAAGGAGGATCCGGAACAGAGAAGACATCTGTTCACAAAAGGGGAATCACTGTTCACAAAGGTGGGAGCAGAAGCATCGCTCCGCTTTTACTCGTTCTGCTCCTGGGCCTTTTTGTGTTTGGCATAACCTATGTTCTGGCAATCCGGCGCAATGTCGGGACCTCCTCCGCGGAGTTTCTGGTCCCGCAGAGCAGTGAGAAAGATACAGTCAGCCTCAGGGCCGGAGAGACCATCCGGCAGGTGGTTGTGCCCGGACAGGACAAGCTGTCCGGTTTCGGTGTGCGCCTGAAAAAAAGCTCTGATTCAGCCGGCACGCTTGTCTGGAACCTGCTCGATGAGTCCGGCTCCCGGGTGCTGGCAGGCGGCAGCCGGTCTGTGGATGATCTGCTGACGATCTCGGCAGTGCTCCCTACAGATCAGCAGAGCGAGGCTGTTCAGCAGGCGGCCTTTAAATATCAGCTTCTGTCCCTGGATCATGTCATCAGCGGATCGGCGGGCGGAAAATACATACTGGAGTTGTCCATGGAAGAGACTCCGGGAGAAGAAGACGGAGCAGGAATCACTCTGCGGACAACAGACCTTACCAACGGCAGCTTTACGGCAGGGGATTCCGGGGAAGAATCTGAGGATTCCCGGGGAGAAATCTGCCTGATCGCGACATACAAAAACAACGGCTTCCTCAAAAGGATGTTTTTTGGACTGTGCGCCGCCCTTCTCATCATGCTGACGGGACTCTATTTTGCGGCAGGTATCTTCAGGAGGCGGACCGCGGCCATGTATCTGGCCTGTGCCCTGTGCATGGGGACGATCTTCAGCTTTATGACCCCCGCCTATACGATTTCCGATGAGAGAGCGCATATCGATTCGGTCTACCTGGTTTCCAACAGGCTGCTGGGCATTATGGATGAGCCGGGACCCCAGCGGATCTGGAAACGGTCCTGCGATATCGATACATCTATGGGAAATACAATGCCTGTGACCCTGGCCCGTTTCAGAAGCGCGGCGGAAGGGTTATTCGGTGCGGCAGAAAAAGACAGGCAGCCCGCTCCGGCCTATGCCCGGACTGCCCTGGACAATGTCCCCCTGCTCTGCTATCTGCCGGCGGCTGTTGGTTTTTCCATAGGACGCCTTCTCGGCAGAAATCTGATCACTATGATCATGATGGCCCGCTGGGCCAACCTTCTGGCCTGCGCCCTGGTGATCTGGCTGGCGGTGAAAAGGATGCCCTTCGGGGCGGCAGTCCCGGCCCTGATCGCCCTGTTTCCCAAAGCTCTTCAGCAGATATCCTCCTGTTCTTACGACGGGATGATCATTGCCGGAATCTTTTTCTTCACAGCCTCCTGCCTGCAGCTGGCTTATGACGACGAGATCGGCACGGCAGACGTCCTCCTGCTCATTTTGTCCACTGTTTTTACAGCGGCCTGCAAGGGCGGGGCTTACCTTCCCCTGGTCGGACTGGTCCTGATCATACCCTTTACCAGGGTGGGCCAGGAGCGGAAAAGCCCGGCTCTCTGGGGCAGGATCGCCGCAGCGTCGGCAGGCGCCGCCGCCTTCCTGTTTCTGTCAAAATATGTCCTCAGACTGTTCCGGATGTTCTCCCGGAGCTCCGGAAGCGCCACGATTCTGGCGGGACAAAGAAGCATTTACACGTTTTCAGATCTGGTGCATGATCCGGCCGGCGCGGTCAAGATCTTCATGACAACGCTGCATATGCGGGCGGATGGTCTCCTCGGAGAAATGGTGGGCAAGAACCTCGCTCAGAAATGGTTTATCATCTACGCCTTTATCCTGCTGGTCCTTCTGGCAGTGCTGCACCGCAGGGGGGAAAAGATACACCTGCGGCTGCCGGTGCGCCTGTGGATGATCTTCCTCGCTTTTGCGAGCTCTATGCTGATTTTCCTTTCCATGCTGATCGCTTTTACTGTCAAGGGAGCGACCTTGATCGAAGGACTGCAGGGAAGGTATTTCCTGCCGCTCGCGCCGTTTTTCTTCCTGGCTGCGGAGAACAGAGCTGTTTTCAGGGAGAACCTGGAGGAGACGACCCTGCTCTATGCGGCGGATGTCCTGCTGGCAATGACCTTCTGCGAAATACTGATCTATTACCTGAGGATAGGAGGATAATTTCTCCCGCAGGGCTATCACCCCTCAGAAAAAAAGGGCTGGCTGTTCTGTGCCTGTTTTTCAGCATGCCTGTCAAAACATGCCAGTAAAAGCAAGCCAGTGAAAGCAAGCCTGACAAAACATGCC
>JAUNEM010000212.1 GCA_030525515.1 Eubacteriales bacterium | reverse complement strand
ATCTGTTCAGAGCTCCGTGCGTGTTCTGCATCCGTTGGGATTTACGCGCGTGTCTGCATCTGTTCAGAGCTCCGTGCGGCCCTCCAGCGCGCGCAGAAGGGTCACCTCGTCAATGTTCTCGAGATCGCCGCCCACGGGTACACCGCTGGCGATGCGCGTCACTTTTATGCCTGTGGGCTTCACCAGCTTGCTGATATACATGGCAGTGGTCTCACCCTCCAGGCTCGAATTCGTCGCTATGATAACTTCCCTGACCTCTTCCCCGCGGAGGCGCTCCAGAAGTTCTTTCAGGCGGATATCTCCGGGGCCGACACCCAGCATGGGTGAGATTGCGCCGTGCAGTACATGGTAAAGCCCATTATAGCGCCCGGTCCTCTCGTAGGCCGCGAGGTCCCGCGGGTTCTCGACAACCATGATGACACTGTTGTCTCTGGAGGGATTCCTGCAGATCGGACAGATTTCTTCGTCGGTAAGGTTCTGGCACACCTTGCAGAATGTCACATGCTCCTTGGCATTGCGGATCGTTTCCGCCAGACGGTTTACGCGCGCGGAGGACATTCCGATAATATGAAAAGCAAGGCGCTGGGCGGACTTGTTTCCAATCCCGGGCAGCGCCGCGAGCTCATCGATCAGTTTATTAATGTAGCCAGAATATAAATCCACTTTGTTTCCTCAGTTTACATGTGTGCCGGACTGCATTGCTGAAGTTTATCAGAAGCCGAGTCCGCCCATAAGTTTTCCGTTCTCATCGCTGATCTGCTTGAGAACATCATTGACCGCGATGATGATCATGTCCTGGAGGGTCTCGACGTCATCGGGATCAGCCGCATCGGGATCGATCGTGATGGATTTCATCTCGTGGGCACCGGTCATGACTACTTCAACGGCTCCGCCGCCGGCAGTCGCCTTAAATTCCTTCTCTTCCAGAGCCTTCTTGTTTTCTTCCATCTGACGCTGCATGCGCTGCGCCTGCTTCATCAGGTTGTTCATGTTGCCGGGCATACCCATTCCGCCGCCAAATCCGCCTCTTCTTGCCATATTGTCCTCCAATAATTATTGTATGTTTTTCATTCTCTCCGGTTACGTGAACCGGGCAGATTCTATTCCTCTTCCGTCTCGATGGGCATGGTGATCGCGCCCGAATCGACCAGCGAAAGCAAATCTACATAATTGTCTGTTATCCGTCTTCCTCTGTCAAGTACCCGATATTCGATTTCAAGCGCTTTTCCGACTTTCCTCTGCAGGAATCCCTGCAGTTCCCGGCGGTCGTTATCGACCCTGGCCTTGGACAGTTCATCGTCGTCTTTACGCTGGTAAATATACGGATTGCCATATTCTTTTGCAAAAACGATCAGCAGCTGTCCGTGGTCGCCCAGACTCAGGCGTGCCTGGGAAAGCGCGAGGCGCCTGGATCCGGGCGGGGTTTCCGAGGCATATTTGGACCAGTTTTCAGCCAGTTTTTTGATCTCTTCCGGGAGAGCCGGGGGGAGCTCCTGCCTGACGCCTGCTGATGAGCCGGCTCCGGATTCGCCCTGATTGCCCGTAGTTCCGGAGGAACTCTGACTCGTTTGGACGGAAGGGCCTGCGCCTCCTGTATCCCCGGCGCCATATCCGGCTGCGGTTCCGCCCGGGAAGTCCGCAGAACCAGAAAAATCTCCTCCGAAGCCGCCGGCAGACGCGCCGCCCTTCATCAGGGCGTCGATAGCCGTCTCGTTATGGTAGAGCTGCTGTTCCATCTCACGGATGCGGTTTTTTATATTTTCAAGCGGAAGAATCCCGCCGCCCTCCGCTCCCTCGTCCATGGCGGAGCGGCAGGCGCGAATAATCGTCATTTCGGTCAGGATCCTGCGGTTTGGCGAATAGCGGATGAGGTCGGGAAGGGCGGAGAACAGGCTGATGCAGCGCATGATCTCCTCCATATCCGACATGCGCGCCTCCTCGATCATCATGCGGAGATAGTCCGCCGAAATATCCAGGGAACGGGCCGTTTCCTCGGACGCCTTGAGCAGCATGAGGTTGCGCAGATACCAGGTGAAGTCCGTGACAAACTGCATGAGCTCGCGGCCCTGCAGCAGGATTTCGTCCAGCACGGCCAGGGCATCCCGGACTTTGCCCTCGTGGATCCCCCGGTAGAGTTGGCTGAAGACGCGGGTGTCCACTGCTCCCAGAATCTCCAGAGTGCGCTCGTAGGTGAGCTCGCCTCCTCCGTAGTTAAAGGCATTGCACTGGTCCAGCAGGCTGAGTCCGTCACGCATGGATCCGTCGGCTGCGCTGGCGATATAGCGGAAAGCCTTTTCCTCAACCTGAAGGTCTTCCATTTCGGCAACCTCGCGCAGCCTCCCCTCGATGATTTCAGAGGAAAGCCTGCCGAAATCATATCTCTGGCAGCGGGAAAGGATCGTGACCGGAAGCTTGTTGGGCTCCGTCGTCGCAAGGATAAAAATCACGTAGGACGGGGGCTCCTCCAGCGTCTTGAGCAGGGCGTTGAAGGCGGCATTGGAGAGCATGTGGACCTCGTCGATAATGAATACGCGGAACCTGCCCTGGGTCGGGGAATATTCCACCTGCTCCACAATATTGCGGATGTCATCGACGCTGTTGTTGGAAGCGGCGTCAAGCTCCGTGACATTGAGGTTGGCTTCCGCCGCGATCGCGCGGCAGGTGGGGCACTCCCCGCAGGGATTGCCGTCGCGCTGGTTTTCGCAGTTGACGGCGCGCGCAAAAATGCGGGCGATCGTCGTCTTGCCGGTCCCTCGCGTCCCGCAGAAAAGGTAGCTGTGTCCGATTCTGTCCGATATGATCTGATTTTTTAAAGTGCGCACGATCGCGTCCCGTCCCCTGACGTCATCAAAATCGTTGGGACGGTATTTGCGGTAGAGCGCAAGATATTCCCGGTCTGGCATATTCTCGCCTCTTTGGTCAATTGTGTTGAAGATCCGCACGCGTGCTGCATCCAACGCACCTTCGGTGTGTCGGACGTTTATTCTTCACCGCGGGCTTGTACCCACGATGAAGCGGGTTCCCGTCGAAGACTTTTGCCCGCGTATCCCGCGGCCATCCGGAATCACGGGTGTTGCGCGGTGAACATTCAAGACCCGCTTGCGAGTATTGCGCGATGAAGAATAAAAATACGGTGAAAAACAGGGCGTGCCGCAGCAGCGGCACACCCTGCCTGTATGTCATATTTTACCCGTTTTCGTGCATCCGTCAATCAGACATCTTCCGCGGCTGTCTCCCGCGGGCAAAATGCACATCCATACACACCCTTTCGGGGCGGGCACTGTATCTTCCTCTTAGTCGCCGAAGGAAATTCCGACGAGTTTCGCATGCTTGATGATCTGGGCGTTGGGGTCAACGGTTTTCAGCTTGCCTGCCACTTCGCTGAGCGGGATCTTGGTGATCTCGCCATCGACCAGAGCCACCATGTAGCCATACTGCTTCTTCAGGATCAGCTTTCCTGCTGCCGCGCCGACCTGGGTGGAGAACACACGGTCATAAGCGTCGGGAGCTCCGCCGCGCTGTGTATGGCCGGGCACCGTGACGCGGACTTCACGTCCGGTCGCCTGCTGGATGCGGGCCGCGATCTCATAGGAGACCGACGGATACTCGTAGTTGGCCATTTTTTTCTTATATTCTTTTTTGGAGAGCTTGGCGTCCTCTTTGGAGATTGCGCCCTCCGCGACAGCGATGACGGTGAAACGGCTGCCGCCTTTATCTCTTGCCTCGATCGCGTCGACAACCTTGTTGATGTCGTAAGGGATCTCAGGAAGCAGAATGATGTCCGCGCCGCCTGCGATGCCGGCATACAGAGGAAGCCAGCCAACCTTGTGGCCCATGATCTCAACGATGAAGACGCGGCCGTGTGAGGAAGCGGTGGTGTGGATGTCATCGATGCACTTGGTGGCGATATCCAGCGCGCTGTGGAAGCCGAAGGTCATATCTGTACCGTAAAGATCGTTATCAATGGTCTTGGGCAGAGTGATGACATTGAGGCCTTCCTCGCTCAGCAGGTTCGCGGTCTTGGTGGAACCGTTGCCGCCGCCCATAACCAGGCAGTCAAGCTGCAGCTTATGATAGGTCTGCTTCATAGCCTCGACCTTGTCCAGTCCGTTCTCATCGGGATCGCGGATTGTCTTGAAGGGGCACCTGCTGGTGCCGAGCATTGTGCCGCCGCGGGTCAGGATGCCTTTGAAATCTTTGCCGTCCAGGAGCCTGAACTTGCTGTAGATCAGACCCTTGTAACCGTCCTCAAAGCCATAGAACTCTACGGGTTCTTTTGAATTGCGGGTCACTGCCTTAAACACGCCGCGCATTGCCGCGTTCAGAGCCTGGCAGTCACCGCCGCTTGTAAGCATACCGATACGTAACATAAGCTGCCTCCTGTAAATCCTTGAAAAAATGAAACATTATCCAATACCGGATTTCTGACCGCCGGCTTCAGATATCCCGCTGTGTCTTTCTGCGGTATCATGCTGCCGATATTCTGCGGTATCATGCT
>JAUNEM010000211.1 GCA_030525515.1 Eubacteriales bacterium | reverse complement strand
CACTACAACAGCAAGTGAGTGAGAGAACTCGTGACCTGCTGTAATAGTAACGGAAGGACACGGCATGCTTTTTAACTCGCTGCAGTTTCTGATTTTTTTTCCGGCTGTCACACTCATCTATTATCTGATTCCCATGAAGATCAGATATCTGTGGCTTCTGGCGGCCTCCTACTATTTTTACATGGGGTGGAACGCGCGGTATGCGCTGCTGCTTCTGACCTCAACACTGGTGACCTATCTCAGTGGAATACTGTTGGAGGCCGCTTCCGGAAAGGTAAAAGCGGAAACCGAAGAAGATGAACAGGAAAAGAAAGCTGCCGGCGGCGCGACAGAGAGAGGGAAGGAAAAGGAAGCTGCCGGCGGCATGACAGAGGGGAGGCAGGCAGATTCAAGGTCTGCTGAACGGGAACTTCTCAGAAAACTGATCGTGGCCGGCAGCTTCGCCATAAATCTTGGGATCCTCTTCTTTTATAAATACTATCAGTTTGCAACGGATATACTGGTGCGTCTTTTTGCCCGGATGCGGATCGGGCTCATTGTCCCCCGTTTTGATGTGCTCCTCCCGGTCGGCATCTCCTTTTTTACCTTCCAGGCGCTCAGCTATACGGCGGACGTCTATCGGGGAGAAATCTATGCGGAAAAGAATTTTTTCCGCTATGCCTTATATGTCTCTTTCTTTCCGCAGCTGGTGGCGGGGCCGATCGAGCGCTCCAAAAATCTCCTGAGGCAGCTGGCAAAGCCGTCCGTGTTTCAGTTTGATAAGGCAAGGGAAGGACTCCTTCTCATGCTGTGGGGCTATTTTCTGAAGATTGTACTGGCGGACCGGATCTCCATCGTCGTTGATACGGTCTATGAAAACCACACACAATACGAGGGATGGTTCCTGATCGTGGCAACAGTCCTGTTCGCAGTCCAGATCTACTGTGATTTCGCGGGATATTCCACGATTGCCATTGGCGCGGCAGAAATCCTGGGTGTCGATCTGATGAAGAATTTTGACGCCCCGTACACAGCACGGAGTGTGGCGGAATTCTGGAGGCGCTGGCATATTTCCCTGACCTCCTGGTTCAGAGACTATGTCTACATTCCACTGGGAGGAAACAGAAAAGGGACAGCGCGAAAATGGGTCAACCGGATCGCGGTCTTTTTTCTGAGCGGGCTCTGGCACGGCGCAAGCTTCCATTTTGTTGCCTGGGGGCTTTTAAATGGTCTGTACCAGGTGATTGGAGAAATACTCCTTCCGGTCCGTGAAAAAGCGGTCAGACTGCTGCGGCTCCATCCTTCTACGATCGGATTCAGACTGTACAGGACTGCTTTTACTTTTATTCTGGTGGATTTTTCCTGGATCTACTTCCGGGCAGACAGCCTGAAGACTGCGCACGCGGTCATGAGCTCGATCATTCATGCCGACAACCCCTGGATCCTGTTCGACGGATCTTTATATCAGCTGGGAATGGACGAGAAGAATTTCCGGATGATGCTTTTGTGCATTGCTCTTCTCATAGCTGTTGATCTGTGCAGCCGCCTCGGCATCTCTGTCCGGAAGATACTCCTTCGTCAGGACTATCCTGTCCGCTGGATGGTATTTGTTGTCTCCGTCATATTCATCCTGGTTTTCGGAATGTGGGGCACGCAGTATGACGCCAACAGTTTTATCTATTTTCAGTTTTAGATATGCTCAGCTGTGTTGCCCTTCCGGTGGGCAGGGCACAGAAGAACGCGTCGAAGAAAACGTATTTGTGTTTCTCCTCGCGGTACTGTTGCGGCAGGCGGCATAGTCGGAAGAGAGGAAATAAGTGTTCATGGCAGACAAGCTTAAAAAGATTCTGAGTTCTATTATGGTGGTCTTGCTGCTCATGATTTGTCTGTATCCCTGCAGGCGCATACTCGAACGAAAATCGAGCAGATTCAAATACGATCCCTTCTTCAGCCGTGCCAAAGACATCGACGTCCTGTTCATGGGCAGCAGCCATGTGATCAATGGCATCTATCCGATGGAATTATGGAAGGAATACGGAATCACATCTTATAATTTCGGTGGACATGCCAATACGCTGCCCACCTGTTACTGGATGCTGGAGAATGCGCTGGATTATGCGGATCCGGAAATTGTCGTCATCGACTGCTACCATCTGGGAACCATGCTCAAGGCGACGACGCATTTTGAGTATGTCCACCAGTCCTTTGACGCGTTTCCGCTCACAACCACTAAGGTGCGGGCGGTGTTTGATTTGCTGGATGATCCGGAAATGGTGAAAAAATCGGAGAGGGGAGAACTGGAGTATCCGATCCAAAAGAGGGCAAAGATGGATCTGCTCTGGGATTTTGCCGCCTATCATTCCCGCTGGACGGATCTGGAGGAGATAGATTTTCAGCCAAAAAAGACAAGCGAATACGGTGCTGAATTGAAAATTCGTGCTGCGGAGCCCGCAGAGCCCATTCCCAATCCCGGGACAATACACGGCGAGGATGACCGGACCACAGGCATGGTCTACCTGGAGAAAATGATCGGGGAGTGCAGAGAGCGGGGAATCGAACCGGTCCTGACATTTTTACCCTTTCCTGTGATTTCAGAGAGGGACTGGATCGATGCAAACACCGCCGGAAGGATCGCCGACCGCTTTCAGGTAAAGTACATAAATTTTCTGGAAATGGATCTCGTCGATTTTGAGACAGACTGCCTTGATGCGGATTCGCACCTGAATCCTTCAGGCGGGGGAAAAGTGACAAGATATTTGGGAAAATATCTGTCGAAACAATGTGGCGCTGCCGACCATAGAAATGACCCCCGTTATTCCTGCTGGGACGAGGATTACGATTCTTATCGGGCTTATGCGGCGGAAAAACTGTCAGAGACACAAAGACTGAAGTATTACCTCATGATGCTGACAGACAGAAAATATGATTTTATCATTTGTGCCGGCGGTGACGCATTGACGCAGGATGAGGAACTCCGGAAATTTCTGATTGCACGGGGCTTCCTGCCGGAGCAGCTGATTGAAGATACAGACTATTTCTTTGCATGCGGGGACAGCTGTTCCTGTCTGCAAGCGGACACAAAGGAGGAAGGGGACTTCCTGTCGCAGCTACAGCGATCAGGGAAGGACAGTTCTGATAATTCTTCAGAGAAGGACAGTTCTTCGGAGAAGGAAAAAGAGGACTCTCTTTCTGTTTCAGAAGGAAGTCCGATTGCAGTCCGACCGGAAGAGGACGGGACATGTGCCATACGGATCGGTGAAAACAAGACCTTCCGTATGGAAAGTAACATGCTGGAGACCCGGGACCGGTATATTAAAGTAACTGTGTTTGAACCCGGCAGGTCGGAAGAACCGGTCGATGCTGCGGTTTTTCATAAACCTCACAGGTCCTATGAGCGGGAAAATGGATCATAATGCCGGCGAAATAGTGGACGGTCCTTTTGCGTCTGTCCCTCTGTTTCGTGACAAGGGGACAGACACAAAAGGAACGTCTCCCGTTATATCCCCCCGTTATATTCATTCCTGCAGGATTTAATAATTTCCGGTCTGAGCGTCGTAATAGACCGTCCCGACCTGGCTGGCTCCCGCGGGAATCAGTTCGACTTTCTGCAGGGCATTTTGCTCAAGGGAGACGATCCCGGAAGCGGATTCCTCTTCCCGGCTTTCTCCTTCCGGCTGGCTGATTGGGACATTCCATCTCAGTACCAGAGCCAGCAGGATGCCGACAGCGAGAACCAGCATCACATCTGAAAAACCGGACAGAGATTCCATGGGATTTGAGGCTGCGGAATCGTAATTATGCAGCATGTGTCTGCGCCGTCTGCCATTTCTACGTTCACGTGTATTCATATCTGCTTTACCTGTTTAAGCAATTCTTACAACTCATCTTTCAAATTTCATATCTTTTCCCGCAGGCTGAGCAGGAAGGATCTCCGCCTGTACAAAGCACCGGCCAGAGCAGTCATGACTGTCAGAAGTATTGTGACAGTTGTTGCTGCCTGACTCCGGCTTCCGGAACCCGCAGAGGATGTTTTTGACCCGGAGGAGAGCTTTTTCTGATTGTTCAGAGACTCTTCCCAATCTGTCTTCTGTGCAGCCATAGGGCTGCCGGCCGCTATGGACGGCAGGATGAGGTATGCGCCTCTGCGGTCCGGAGCGGCAGCCCCGGGGGCAGACCCGGTCAGGGAACTTTCACTGCCGTTCCGCTTTTTCGGAGCCGATTCTTTTTCGGAATCAGGATTTCGCACAGGATCTTCCGGCATCAGGAAATCTGAGCGGGCTGCCACTGCTTCAGGTTTTTGTTGCGGAGAATTCTCCTCAACCAGGGAAGCGGACAAGGAATCGGAGGGGGCTGCCACTGCCTCAAGTTCCTGCTGCGTAGGATTCTCCTCAACGAAGGAATCTGACAAGGAATCGGAGGGGACAGCCGCTGCCTCAGGTTCCTGCTGCGTTGGATTCTCTTCAACGAAGGAATCGGAGGGGACAGCCGCTGCCTCAGGTTCCTGCTGCGTAGCATTTGCCTCAACGAAGG